>NZ_JABWRI010000015.1:0-112976 GCF_014268865.1 Pseudomonas sp. BW16M2
GGAGGACCGCGCTGAACGCCCCATCCTGGGGCGCAGCGCTTGACGGGCATCCATGCCCGTCACCTCCCTCCGCAAGACCTGCGTTCGGCCTCCTGAAGTCGCAATTGGCGTTGCCTGAACTACCGCGCGCTTAGAAGCAAAAGCAAAAGCAACGGCAAGGGCAAGGGCAAGGGCAAGGGCAAGGGCAAGGGCAAGGGCAAGGGCAAGGGCAAGGGCAAGGGCAGGATGCCATGAGTGGTTGCGAACCACTGCCCCGGCGCATTGTCCCTATACTCCGAAGCACCGCTTCACACCACGACCTTCGCAGGTGGGTTTGCCCTCACGCTTGTGTCATCATGCTCCGACCGCCGGTTTAGCCTCTTTAATAAGCCTCTATGAACAAATCCTACGCATTGCTGCTTGCCCTCGCCCTGCTTCAAGGCTGCCAGAGCCTGGCCCCGAAGACGGACGCCCAGTCGCCCGCCGTCGACGCCGGCAAGAGCGCGGAAAAGCCCGTGGTGTACGGATCGTTCAAGCAGGACACCCTGTACAGCCTGCTGGTGGCGGAGCTGGCCGGCCAGCGCAACCGCTTTGACATCGCCCTGGCCAACTACGTCGACGAGGCCGAAAAAACCCAGGATCCGGCCGTCTCCGAACGTGCCTATCGCATCGCCGAATACCTCGGCGCCGACGAGCCAGCCCTGGACACCGCACTGATCTGGGCTCGCAACGATCCGCAGAACCTCGACGCCCAGCGCGCCGCGGCCATCCAGCTGGCCCGCGCCGGACGCTACGACGATTCCATGACCTACATGGAAAAGGTGCTGCAGGGCCAGGGCGACACCCACTTCGATTTCCTCGCCCTGGCGGCCGCCGAGACCGACCAGAGCACCCGTGACGGCCTGATGCAGAGCTTCGACCGCCTGCTGGTGAAATACCCTGACAACGGCCAGCTGGTGTTCGGCAAGGCCTTGCTGCTGAACCAGGACGACAAGCCACAACAGGCCCTCGACCTGCTCGAAGCCCATCCGCCGAAGAACGGCGAAATCGCCCCGGTATTGCTGCGCGCCCGCCTGCTGCAGGCCATGGACCGCGGCCCCGAAGCCTTGCCGTTGCTGCGTGGGGCGATCCGCGACAACCCCGAGGACAAGCGCCTGCGCCTGACCTACGCCCGCACCCTGGTCGAGCAGGACCGCATCGACGACGCCAAGGCCGAATTCGAAAGCCTGCTGCAGCAGTACCCTGAAGACGACGAAATCCGCTACTCGCTAGCCCTGGTGTGCCTCGAAACCAAGCACTGGGACGAAGCCGAGGGCTACCTGCAGGAACTGGTCGAACGTGACGCCAACGTCGACGCCGCCCACCTCAACCTGGGCCGCATCCGCGAAGAGCGCAGCCAGCTGGCCGCCGCCCTGCGCGAATACGCCCTGGTCGGCCCCGGCCCGGACTACCTGCCGGCGCAACTGCGCCAGGCCGATATCCTCATCGCCAACGGCCGCAGCGCCGAAGCCTCGCGGATACTCGCCGAAGCCCGCGAGGCCCAGCCGGACTACGCCATCCAGCTGTACCTGATCGAAGCCGAAAGCCTGGGCAACAACGGCAAGGAGGCCCAGGCCGGTCAAGTGCTGGCGCAGGCGATCAAGCGCTACCCGGACGACCTCAACCTGCTCTATACCCGCGCCATGCTCGCCGAGAAGCGCAACGACCTGGCGCAGATGGAGAAAGACCTGCGCGCGATCCTTGCCCGCGAGCCGGAAAACGCCATGGCCCTCAATGCCCTGGGCTACACCCTGGCCGATCGCACCACCCGCTACAGCGAAGCCAAGGCCCTGATCGACAAGGCCCACCAGCTCACCCCCGACGACCCGGCGGTGCTCGACAGCCTGGGCTGGGTGGCCTATCGCATGGGCAACCTCGAGGAAGCCGAACGCCAGCTGCGCCTGGCCTTCGAGCGCTTCCCCGACCATGAAGTCGCCGCCCACCTGGGCGAAGTCCTCTGGGCCAACGGCAAACGCCGCGAAGCCCGCCAAGTCTGGGCCAAGGGCTTCGAAGCCCAGGCCGACAGCCCCATCCTGCGCAAGACCCTGCTGCGCCTGACCGGATCCGAGAGCCTGTAAACCATGTTCCTGCGTCATTGCATCACCTTCACCCTCATCGCCCTGCTCGCTGGCTGCGCCGGCTTCGGCAGCAAGGAAGCCGTACAGGGCCAGGGCAACCCGCAGCTGTGGCGCGAGCACAAACAGCAGCTCGGCAGCCTCGACGGCTGGCAGATCAACGGCAAGGTCGGCATCCGCGCCCCACGCGACTCCGGCAGCGGCACCTTGTTCTGGCTGCAACGCCAGGACTACTACGACATCCGCCTGGCCGGGCCACTGGGCCGCGGTGCGGCGCGCCTGACCGGACGCCCCGGCGGCGTGGTGCTGGAAGTGGCCAACCAGGGCCGCTACGAGGCCGCCAACCCCGAGGCGCTGCTGGAAGAGCAACTGGGCTGGCGCCTGCCGGTGTCGCACCTGGTCTGGTGGGTGCGCGGCCTGCCCGCTCCGGACAGCAAGAGCCAGCTGACCCTCGACGGCGACAGCCGCCTGGCCAGCCTTCACCAGGATGGCTGGCAGGTCGAGTACCTGAGCTATGTGGAGCAGAACGGCTACTGGCTGCCCGAGCGCCTCAAGCTGCACGGCGAGAACATCGACGTGACCCTGGTGGTCAAGGACTGGCAGCCACGCCAGCTGGGGCATTAATACAATGCAGAAACTGACCCTGCCCGCCCCAGCCAAGCTCAACCTCTGGCTGCACATCACCGGCCGCCGCGCCGACGGCTACCACGAGCTGGAAACCGTGTTCCAGTTCCTCGAGCACGGCGACGAACTGAGCTTCGCCCTGCGCGAGGACGGCCAGATCCGCCTGCGGACTGAAATTGAAGGCGTGCCCCACGACAGCAACCTGATCGTCCGCGCCGCGCGCCTGCTGCAGGCACAGTCCGGCACCCCGCTCGGCGCCGACATCTGGCTGCACAAGGTATTGCCCATGGGCGGCGGCATCGGTGGCGGCAGCTCGGACGCTGCCACCACCCTGCTGGCGCTCGCCCACCTGTGGCAGCTGGACTGGGATGAAGACCGCCTGGCCAGCCTGGGCCTGTCACTCGGCGCCGACGTGCCGGTGTTTGTCCGTGGCCACGCGGCCTTCGCCCAGGGTGTCGGCGAGCAGCTGACCCCGGTCGACCCCGAGGAACCCTGGTATGTCGTGCTGGTGCCGCAAGTGTCTGTCAGCACAGCGGAAATTTTTTCGCATCCGGAGTTGACACGTGATTCCCTCCCCCTTAAGATGCGCCCCGTTCCCGAGGGAAACAGTCGAAATGACTGCCAACCGGTAGTAGAGCAACGGTATCCTGAAGTTCGCAATGCGCTGATTTCACTGGGTAAATTCACCGAAGCCCGAATGACCGGAACTGGAAGTTGTGTGTTTGGGGCCTTCCCAAGCAAAGCCGAAGCTGATAGAGTTCTGGCCCTTCTTTCAGAGACCCAAACAGGGTTTGTGGCGAAAGGAAGCAATGTTTCGATGTTGCATCGCAAGCTGCAAGTTCTGATCAAGAAGTCGAGTTCATAAGAATTCGCAGCAACAGATACAGGGGCGTCGCCAAGCGGTAAGGCAGCAGGTTTTGATCCTGCCATGCGTTGGTTCGAATCCAGCCGCCCCTGCCATTTCTTATACTCATCCAGGTTACCCTCAGCCTTCAGGTACTGCGCGTGTCCAAGATGATGGTCTTCACGGGGAATGCCAACCCCGATCTGGCTCGGCGTGTCGTACGTCAGCTGCATATTCCACTGGGTGATGTTTCTGTCGGTAAATTCTCCGACGGCGAAATCAGTGCTGAAATCAATGAAAATGTCCGCGGTAAGGACGTCTTCATCATTCAGCCCACCTGTGCTCCAACCAACGACAATCTGATGGAACTGGTCGTGATGGCAGATGCCTTCCGCCGCTCCTCAGCGTCGCGAATCACCGCCGTGATTCCCTACTTCGGATACGCCCGCCAGGACCGCCGTCCGCGTTCGGCACGTGTAGCCATCAGCGCCAAAGTCGTCGCTGACATGCTCACTGTCGTGGGTATCGACCGTGTACTCACCGTCGACCTGCACGCTGACCAGATCCAGGGTTTCTTCGATATCCCCGTCGACAACATCTACGGCTCGCCCGTACTGGTCGACGACATTGAGGACCAGCGTTTCGAGAACCTGATGATCGTTTCCCCGGACATCGGTGGCGTGGTGCGTGCTCGCGCCGTCGCCAAGTCCCTGGGCGTCGATCTCGGGATCATCGACAAGCGCCGCGAAAAGGCTAACCACTCCGAGGTTATGCACATCATCGGCGACGTCGAAGGACGCACCTGCATCCTGGTAGACGACATGGTCGACACCGCCGGCACCCTGTGTCACGCGGCCAAGGCCCTGAAAGAACACGGTGCCGCCAAGGTCTACGCCTACTGCACGCACCCTGTCCTGTCGGGCCGCGCGATCGAGAACATCGAGAAGTCGGTACTGGACGAGCTGGTGGTGACCAACACCGTGCCGCTGTCCGCCGCTGCTCAAGCCTGTGACCGTATCCGCCAGCTGGATATCGCACCGGTTGTCGCTGAAGCGGTCCGCCGCATCAGCAATGAAGAATCGATCAGCGCGATGTTCCGCTAAGCGGAACACTCGCTGACGAAAAGCGCCCCGCCCCAACACTGGTTGTTGGGGCGGGGCTTTTTTGCCATCCCCGTCTGGCGCTGGTCGCAAACGCCTTTCGGGAGGCTAATTTGGAGAAACAAAATGACTGACTTCATCCTGAACGCCCAAGCGCGTACTGACCTGGGGAAAGGTGCGAGCCGCCGCCTGCGTCACTCCGCCAACATCCCTGCCGTTGTCTACGGTGGCGATAAAGAAGCCCAATCCCTGACCATCGTGGCCAAGGAAATCGCCAAGCTGTTCGAAAACGAAGCTGCCTTCAGCCACGTGATCGAACTGAACGTCGATGGCGCCAAGCAGAACGTCGTGGTCAAGGCCATGCAGCGTCACCCGGCCAAAGGCTTCATCATGCACGCCGACTTCGTTCGCGTCGTTGCTGGCCAGAAGCTGACCGCCAAGGTTCCAGTTCACTTCGTCGGTGAAGAAGCCCCGATCAAGAAAGGCGGCGAGATCTCGCACGTCGTTTCCGAGATCGAAGTGTCCTGCGAAGCCAAGGACCTGCCTGAGTTCATCGAAGTCGACCTGTCCAAGGCCGAAGTCGGCACCATCATCCACCTGTCGGACCTGAAAGCTCCGAAAGGCGTAGAGTTCGTTGCTCTGGCCCACGGTGATGACAAAGCTGTTGCCAACGTCCACGCCCCGCGCGTTGCCGCTGAAGCTGCTGAAGGCGCTGCCGAGTAATCCACTCGCACGCCGGCGTTGATCGGGTTACAGTGCCGCGCGCACCGTAACCCACCAACTCCAAGGAAGAGCCCCTGACGTGACCGCCATCCAGTTGATCGTCGGCCTGGGTAACCCCGGCCCCGAATACGAACAGACCCGGCATAACGCAGGGGCTCTTTTCGTTGAACGCCTCGCCAGCGCCCAGCGCGTTTCGCTGTCCGCTGACAAAAAGTATTTCGGCCTGACGGCTAAATTCAGCCATCAGGGCAACGATGTTCGCCTGTTGATCCCCACCACCTACATGAACCGTAGCGGCCAGTCCGTGGCGGCTCTGGCCAATTTCTTCCGCATCAAGCCGGAAGCGATCCTGGTGGCCCACGACGAACTCGACCTGCCTCCCGGCGTCGCCAAGCTCAAGAGAGGCGGCGGCCACGGTGGGCACAACGGCCTGCGCGACATCATCGCGCAGCTCGGCAACCAGAACGACTTCCACCGCCTGCGGCTCGGCATCGGCCACCCGGGCGACGCCAAACTGGTCTCCAACTTCGTCCTGGGCCGGGCGCCACGCGCCGAGCAGGAGAAGCTCGACGCCAGCATCGATTTTGCCCTCGGCGTGATGCCCGACGTGCTGGCCGGCGACTTCGCCAAGGCCATGCGCGAACTGCACAGCCAGAAGGCCTGACACTTTACGAAAGGGGAATACCCATGGGTTTCAATTGCGGCATCGTCGGCCTGCCCAACGTCGGCAAGTCCACCCTGTTCAACGCCCTGACCAAGTCCGGCATCGCGGCGGAGAACTTCCCCTTCTGCACCATCGAGCCGAACAGCGGCATCGTGCCGATGCCCGACGCGCGCCTCAACGCGCTGGCCGAGATCGTCAAGCCGAACCGCATCCTGCCGACCACCATGGAGTTCGTCGACATCGCCGGCCTGGTCGCCGGTGCCTCCAAGGGTGAAGGCCTGGGCAACAAGTTCCTCGCCAACATCCGCGAGACCGACGCCATCGCCCACGTGGTGCGCTGCTTCGAAGACGAGAACGTGATCCACGTCTCCAACAGCGTCGATCCCAAGCGCGACATCGAGATCATCGACCTCGAACTGATCTTCGCCGACCTCGACAGCTGCGAAAAGCAACTGCAGAAGGTCGCCCGCAACGCCAAGGGCGGCGACAAGGAAGCCCTGGCACAGAAGGCCATCCTCGAGCAGCTCATCCCCCACTTCACCGAAGGCAAGCCTGCGCGCAGCCTGATGAAGAACATGAGCGCCGAAGACAAGGCGGTGATCCGCGGCTTCCACCTGCTGACCAGCAAACCGGTCATGTACATCGCCAACGTTGCCGAAGACGGCTTCGACAACAACCCGCACCTGGACGTGGTCAAGGCCATTGCCGAGGAAGAAGGCGCGGTGGTGGTACCGGTGTGCAACAAGATCGAAGCCGAAATCGCCGAACTGGACGACGGTGAAGAGAAGGACATGTTCCTCGAGGCCCTGGGCCTGGAAGAGCCTGGCCTGAACCGCGTGATCCGCGCCGGTTACGAGCTGCTCAACCTGCAGACCTACTTCACCGCTGGCGTGCAGGAAGTCCGTGCCTGGACCGTGCGCGTGGGCGCCACCGCCCCACAGGCGGCCGGCGTGATCCACACCGACTTCGAGAAAGGCTTCATCCGCGCCGAAGTGGTGGCCTACGACGACTTCATCCAGTTCAAGGGTGAGGGCGGCGCCAAGGAAGCCGGCAAGTGGCGCCTTGAAGGCAAGGACTACATCGTCAAGGACGGTGACGTGATGCACTTCCGCTTCAACGTCTGATGCCCCGCTCCTGAAAAAACCCGCTCCGGCGGGTTTTTTTTCGCCTGCAGAAAAGCCCTACAACCCGCGCCCGCAAAGACCGACATGCATATCGGCAAATTTGCATGCCCAAATATTTCCATAAATGCATTGACTGCATATGCATTCATGCATAACCTGTATCTCAAGCCGGACAGCAACCGGTTGTGACACAGGCAGCGATGAACAGGCCTCGACTGTTCAGAGGGTTGGCAACTGGCCCGGGTGTGCAGCGTAAAGCACCACGATCAGTTTTCCGGCGGGCAGACGGCCGCGGTCGGAGTCACCAATTCGAAGCGTAACCGCATGGCGTCACCAGTCGTGGCCAGCGGTTCGACAACGCATTACTGAAAAGCCTGCATGGCGGGCTTTTTGGAATGCCGAGCATGACTTCAGCGGTTCTCCGAACCCTGTGGGAGCGGGCAATCCCCCCCACGTACTCAACGATGAATTTCTCAGCCACCTCGCCCTGTACGGAGGCCTCCCCATGAACCAGTTGAAAGCACTCACCACCTACCTGCTCGAACGCAAGCTGGTGCCTGCCGGGCAACTGCACGCCTGGGCCCAGCAGCTGGACCTGCAACTGGCCTGGACGCCGACCGAGTTGGGCCTGCACATGGGCAACCTGCGCTACCGCGCCCTGTTTGACTTCGACGACTTCAGCGGTCATCCCGGGCGCCTGATGGCGCTCGCCGGCAGCTGGCTGGAAAGCAACGACCCCGGGCGTCACCTGTTCGCCCTGCCGGCCCCGACCCTCGCCGTCAAGCAGAAGGTCCCGGGCAGCGACCTGCTCGACGTGTCGCTGGCCCTGGAGTTCGTCGAGCCTCTTTACCTGACCGAGGACGCAGCCGGCGAGATCGAGGTGTTCGGCAAGACCTGGTCATTCCAACCCTACGATCTGTGGGTCGCCGAGCAAGGCGAAATCGCCCTGCAGGCCAGTCCCCTCCCCTGACCCGATTACCCGGGCAACAACGCCCGACCCGCCCGCGACCTGATCGACAGGTCCTGGCACACCCCTTCAATCACCCCGCTAACGAGGCAACCTATGGCACTCGGTAAAATCAGCGTGAACAATCTCAACCTCGGCCAGGGTGCCGTGACCGAGATCGAACGCTACTTCCTCTTCATCGGCCCCGCCGCCAAGAACGTCGGCAAGCTGTTGACCCTGAACACGGACAGCGACCTGGACAACGAGCTGGGCGTGGCCGCCAGCGACCTGAAGACCCAACTGATCGCCGCCCGGGCCAACGGTGGCGACCGCTGGGCCTGCCTGGCCGCGCCGATCGGCGCCGAGGGCGACTGGGCAAGCGCCCTGGAGTACGCCCAGCAACACGGCTACTCGGTCGAGGGCATCGTCATCACCAAGCCGGCGACCGCCGGCGCGGAACTGCTGGCCATGCACACCGCAGCCGAACAGCTGAACGCCCGCTACGGCCGGCGCTCGTTCGTCCTGGCCGCGTCCGCCGGCATCCTGCCGACCGTGACCTGGTCGGATTACCTGCTCGAGCAGAAGGCGCTCACCGGCGATGTCGCCGCGCCGCGTGTCGTGGTGGTGCCGCAGCTGCACGGCAACGACCTGGGCGTGCTCGCCGGGCGCCTGGCCAACGCCGCCTGGAGCATCGCCGATACCCCGATGCGCGTCGCCAGCGGCCCTGTCCTGGGCCTGGGCGCGGTGCCCGCGGACAAGGACGGCGTGCCACTGCCATCGGCGGTGCGCAGCGAGCTGGACAAGGCACGCTTCTCCGTCTCGCAGACCTACCCGGACTACGAGGGCGTGTACTGGGGCGATGCCAACATGCTCGACACCGCCGCCAGCGACTTCCAGGTCCTGGAATACCTGCGCCTGGCCGACAAGGCCGCCCGCCAGGTCCGCCCGCTGCTGATCCGCCGCATCGGCGACCGTCGCCTGAACAACAGCCCCGCCAGCATGGCCGCCAACACCAGCGCGCTGATGGCGCCGCTGCGACGGATGGCCAAGGCGGTGAAATTCGCCGGCGAAGTGTTCCCCGGCGAAATCCAGCCGCCGCGCGACGGCGACCTGGTCATCGTCTGGAAAAGCCACACCCAGGTGGAAGTGTTCATTCGCATCCGCCCGCACAACTGCCCCAAGGACATCACCGCGAACATCGCGCTGGACCTTTCCCAGGACAACCAGGAGTAACCCATGGCCAAGATCAGTGGCTTGAACTTCGACATCAACGTGGGCGACCTGAAGATCCACGTTGAGAGCGCAACCCTCGACATCGCCGACAACAGCGCCGTGGCGCAAACCAAGGGCGTGCCTGACGGCTGGGTCGCCGGCAACGTGACCGCCAACGGCGAGCTGGAGGTGGACACCAGCAACTTCAACCTGATCATCGAAGCCGCCGCCAAGGCCGGCAGCTTCCGCCAGCTGGGGACCTTCGACCAGCTGTTCTACGCCAAGACCCCCACCGACGAGATCCGCGTCGAGGCCTTCGGCTGCCGCCTCAAGATCTCCAACCTGCTCAACATCGACGCCAAGGGCGGCGAGAAGACCAAGCACAAGCTGCCGTACGACGTCACCAGCCCGGACTTCGTCCACATCAACGGCGTGCCGTACCTGTCCTTCGCCGAGGTCGAGGGCCTGAGCTGATGGTGTGCCCATTCGACCGCGCCCAGGCCCTGGAACAGCTCAGGCGTGATCTGGCGATCGCCGCCGTCCGTGGCCGACGCGTGGCGACTGGGCCCAGCCTCACCCACTGCACGGACTGCGGCGACGAGATCGCCGAGGCGCGCCGCGCCCTGGGCGGCATGCGCCGCTGCGTTCCCTGCCAACAGCTACACGAGCGCGGCCGCTGAACACGGCGCCCGCCACGTTCTTTTCGATTCCCGTATTCCAATGGAGTAGTACCCCATGACCCAACGCACCGAAATCACCCTGGAAGTCGGCGACCTGTCCCTGGACTTCGCCATCGATCCAGCGCTGATGACCAAGTACATCAACGCCCTGACCCCCTCCAACAAGGTCGCCCCGGCCAACAACCTGCTGGTTACCGCCGTGAAGCCCGAGCACAAGGACCAGCTCAAGCCGCTGCTGGCCAACCCGATGACCGTTATCCAGCTGGCCGGCGCCCTGGTCGAGGAGTACGCCCCGACCGTGGAAGTCACCGTAAAAAAGCGCTCGGCCACGCAGAGCGACTGACCGAGGACGGCCTGGGCCAGCTGCTGGCCCTGGCCGAACGCTGGCTGCCCGGTGCGCCGTCCACGCCCGAGAACCTGGGCACGGCCAAGTGGCTGGAGGACGAGCACTGGCGGCGAATGGAAATCGCCATCGCCAACGGCATCGCCCGTGCATTCAATGGAGGCTGACATCCCATGAGCGCGAACAACGCAATCAGCCGGCTGGATTTCATCCTGTCGCTGACCGATAAAGTCACCGCGCCGCTGGCGAGGGTGACCCAAGGATTCAACACACTGACCGAGAAAAGCCAGGCCGCCATCAAGCAGATCAGCGAGGGCACGCAGAAGCTGCAAAGCTCTGCCGGCAGCTTTGGCACCTTCCTTGAGCCCGCCCTGGAAATGAACCGTGCCCTTGGGGATGTGCGCTCGCTCGGCGTGGCCGAGGACGCCCTGGAAGCCTTGAACAAGAAAGCCCTGATGTTCTCCATCGCCTATGGCGAGAACGCCCGGGACTTCGTCGCCTCGGCGTACAAGATCGAGGGCGCGATCAAAGGTCTGTCCGGTTCCCAGCTGGCCACATTCACCTACGCCAGCAGCGTGCTGGCCAAGGCCACCAAGTCCGACCAGGGCGTGATGGCCGAGTATGTCGGCACGATGTACAACCTGCACAAGCAGCAGGCCGACGCCATGGGCAAGGGCCAGTGGGTCAAGATCCTGGGCGGGCAGACCGCCCTGGCGGTCCAACTGTTCCGCACCAGCGGCGAACAGATGAAGGATGGCTTCAAGGAGGCCGGCGCCCAGGCCTCCGCCGCCGGCATCGGCCTGGCCGAGCAGATGGCCGTGATCGGCAGCCTGTCCGGCAGCATGGACGGCAGCGCGGCCGGCGGGCTTTACAAAGCCTTCTTCGAGAACATCGAGGACGCCTCGGACAAGCTCGGCATGAAGTTCACCGACGCCAATGGCAAGGTCCTGCCGATGCTCGACATCCTGGCCAAGCTGCAGGGCAAGTTCGGCGACCTGCGCGGCGCGGCGGCCAACGCCAAGATCACCGAGGCCTTCGGCGGTGAGGCGGCCCAGCTCATCGGCGCCCTGGCCCAGGACACCGACCGCCTGAAGAACGGCATCGACAAACTCGGCCAGGTACGCGGCCTGGAACAGGCCGAACAGATGGCCAAGGCCATGGTCGACCCCTGGCAGCAGTTCGGCGCTGCGGTAAAAGGACTGCGCATCGCCTTCGGCCAGGCGCTGATTCCCATCCTGCAACCGCTGATGACACGCCTGGTCGAGATCGCCCAGACCCTGGTCCGCTGGATCAAGCTGTTTCCCAACATCACCCGGGTGATCGCCATCGCCACCCTGGCGATCCTTGGCACCAGCGCCGCGCTGACCGTGCTTGCAGTGCTGAGCGGACTGGCCCGGATAGCCATGCTGGGGGCACAGGCCGCCTGGGCCCTGCTCAACATGACCGGTTTGAAGAGCATCTTCATGTTCCTCCGGCACGCCTTTGTGCTGTCGATCTTCCTGACAAGCCTGATCGCCATGTACGCCTGGATGGGGATCGTGAGGCTCGCCACCCTTGCCTGGCAAGGCGCGCTCTGGCTGGTGAACGCCGCACTCCTGGCCAACCCGATCATCCTCATCATCGCGGGCATCATCGCACTGGTCGCTGCCGTGGTCCTGGTCATCGCCTACTGGGACGAGCTCAAGGCCGCGTTCCTGGACAGCGCCGCCTTCCAGTGGGTCAGCGCACAGCTGGACGCACTGAGCAAGTGGTTCACCGACATGGGGGGCTGGACCGGCATGGCCAAGGCGGCCTGGGACGGCATCGTCAAGATCTTCCGCAGTTCACTCGACCAGGTGATCGAGTGGTTGAACAAGATCCCGGGCGTCAACATCGAGACCTCCTTCGCCGATCTGCCGGAAGCACCCAAGGTGCCAGGGCTTGCCAGCCAGGTCGCGCCGATCGGCGTACTGCCCATGAGCAACACGCAGCCACTGCTCAAGACCCTGATGCAGGTGCCATCAGCGGCCCCGCACACGGCTTCGATGGCACCCGCTGCCCTCGCCCCCAGCATGGCCAGCGCGCCGGTCGAGCAACTCGAGCAGCAGCGCCAGCGCATGACCCAGACCGCACTCAACCTCTCGCCGGCCAGCCCGACGAGCGTTCCCCAGGGAGGCCTGATGAACCAGATCCAGAACACCACCCAGACGCAAGACCGGCGCATGCATGTCGAGAAGGTGGAGATCAACACCAGCAAGGCCATGAACCCGCTGGAGCTGGAACAGATGATGGCAATGGCGGTGGGCTGATGAGTGACTACATCGACCTGCTGATCCACGACAACGACCTGGTCCTGGACCCCTCCCACCAACCGCTGCTGATCGAGGACCGGGCCAGCATCGCCCAGGACATCGCCCACATGATCCGCGACAGCGGCCTGCTGGTGACCCTGGTGGCCGAGCGCAGCCGCCAGCGCCAGGCCGACTGCATCCTGCAACTGGAGCTGCTGGTGGAGGACGACGAGCGCCTGCTGCCGGGTACGGCCCGCGTCCTGGAAGAGCATCCGGGCCGCTACCTGGTCACGGCGAAAACCCTGAAATTCGGTGATATCGAGGTATACTTGTGAGCGACTTGGACTTTCGCAAGGTGCTGGCCGACGCCGGCATTCCCACCACTGAGGCGGCCCTGCACCAGGCCTGGGAGGCCGAAGTGGCCGCCCAGGGCAGCAAGCTCAGCAACACCAGCGCCTACTCGCCGTTCTGGCGCGTGGTGACGGCGCTGGTGACCAAGCCGGTGCTGTGGCTGGTCGGTTTCATCAGCGACACCGTGCTGCCCAACTTCTTCGTCAAGACGGCCAGCGGCGCCTGGCTGGACAGCCTGGCCTGGGCGGTGAACGTCGAGCGCAAGGGCGCGACCAAGGCCCAGGGCCAGCTGTTGTTCACCCGTGAGAACAGCGCCGGCGAGCTGCTGATGCGCGCCGGCGTCGTGGTGCAATCCGCCGCGATCAACGGCCACGTCTACCAGCTGGTGACGGTCGAGGATGCTGTGTTCCCCGACGGCCGCCTGCAACAGTCGGTCAAGGTCCAGGCGCAGCAGGTAGGCAGCGGCTACAACCTGGCGCCCGGCTACTACGCCATCCTGCCCGAGCCGGTGCAGGGGATCGTCCAGGTGGTCAACGACGACGGCTGGATGACCTCGCCCGGAGCCGACCCCGAGCCCGACGATCAGCTGCGCCTGCGCACCCGCAACCAGTTCAGCGCGGTCAACCAGTGGCACACCGACGCGGTCTACCGCGCCATGATCGCCGCCTTCCCGGGGGTGCGCCCCGATGGCGTGTACTTCCTCCACGACGCACCGCGTGGTCCGGGCAGCGCCAACGCCTACGTGCTGTTCGACGCCGACGTGCCGGCGGAATCGTACCTGGAGCAGATCAACGCCCACGTGCGCGACCAAGGCAACCACGGCCACGGCGACGACCTGCTGGTGATGGTCATGCCCGAGACCCGCCACGACATCGCGCTGACGGTCTGGCCGCAGGCGAACCTGACGGCGAAGCGGCGCGAGGCGCTACAGCAAGGCATCACCCAGTTCATCCGTGCGGCGTTCCGCGAAAGCACGGCCAGCGACTATCGCCCGACCCTGACCTACCCACAGTCGCGGTTCTCCTTCAGCCGCCTGGCCGAAGAACTGCACCAGGCCTTCGCCGACATCGAGTCGCTGCATTTCGCCAGCGAGGACATCGTCTCGCAGCTGAGCATCGCGCGCATCGCCAACCTGCGGGTGGACCTGGTATGAGCCCGCTGAAACTGCCGTTCTGGCTCGCCGGCACCGAACTGACCAAGCTCAAGGACGCCGCCCAGGCCTGGTGGGCCAGGGTGACCGAGTGGCTGCGCTGGCCGCTGCTGCAGATGGACGCCGAAACCTGCCACCTCACCGTGCTGGACCTGCTCGCCTGGCAGCGGGACATCACCCGCTTCAAGGACGAACCGGAACGCCTGTACCGGCTGCGGGTGAAGTTCGCCTTCATCAACGCGGTCGATGCCGGCAGCACAGCAGGGCTCAAGCGCATCCTGCGCCGGCTCGGCGTGGGCTATGTCGAGATCGACGAACGCCTGGCCGGCCGCGACTGGGACGTGGTCCTGCTGCGCCTTTCCGACTCGCAGCTGTCGGAGAACCCCGAGCTGCTGCGGGTACTGATCCAGCAGTACGGCCGGACCTGCCGCCGCTACGACTTCGTCAGCATCACCCCCGTCACCCTGCGCATCGGCGCAGCTCAATTCAACGACGACCAGCAGACGCTGGTCGCCACGCTTTAGGAGTCCGCCGTGGCCAGAATCACTTTCGCGGGCGAAAGCCTGATCGCCCAGAAGCAGGGGGCCAAAGAAGTCCTGCAGATCACCCGCTTCATCTACGCCAATGTGCCCGGGCTCGATCCGAACACGCCAATCGACCGCGCCGCTACCAAGCCGCCGGCCAGCCAGATCGTGCACAGCTACGACATCCCGGCAGGCAACTGCGGCTACGTGAACCCCAACCAGGTCGTCTACAGCTCGATGCTGGGCAGCGACATCGGCGACTTCGACTGGAACTGGATGGGCCTGGAAAGCGCCGAGGGCGTGCTGTTCGCCGTGGCCTACCTGCCGCTGCAGCAGAAACGGCGCAACATCCCGCCGCTGCAGATCGGCAACAACGTCACCCGCAACATCCTGGTGGAGTACAGCGGCGCCCAGGAACTGACCGGCATCACCATCGATGCCAGCACCTGGCAGCACGATTTTACCGTGCGCCTGAAAGGCATCGACGAGCGCGAGCGCCTGAGCAACCGCGACGTGTATGGGCGAGCGTGCTTCTTCGGCGACGGTTTGCAGTTCCAGAAGGTGGGTGACAACTACCAGCTGGCAGCCGGCATCGCCTACCTGGAAGGCATGCGCCTGGAACTGCCCAAGGCCGTGCCGCTGAGCCCGCCGCAAGGCGCGACCCAGGTATGGATGCACATCACCTGGCGCCGCGAGCAGAACGATGTGATCCCCAGCTGGAAGGTGGTGTACATGCCCGACCAGCAGGATTCCGTCACGCCTGACGGCTGGGTCTACTGCATCCAGCTGGCAGACATCACCAGCGCCGGAGTCATCGCCGACAAGCGCAAGTCCGCCCCCATCGCCGGCCCGCTGGTGGACCACTTCGCCAGCCGCAAGTCGGTTGCGGACCTCGAGAACGGTGTCACCTCCGCCGGCAAGGCGCGCCAGCTGGCCGAAGCGCGTCAGATCGCGTTGCAGGGCGATGTCGTCGGGCGCGTGGACTTCGACGGCTCCAGGAACGTGGCGATCCAGGCCACGCTTGCGGACATCGGCGTGGTGCCTGGGACTTATCCCAAAGTAGTCATCAACGGAAAAGGACAAGTCATTGGCAGCGAGGCACTGCAGCCGATCGACATTCCGAACCTGGACTGGAACAAGATCACCAGCGGTAAACCAACCACGCTCCTGGGATATGGCATTACCGATGCGCTGCGCACCGGATACAGCAACCAGCTGCCCCGATTCTACTCAGATACGCCGAGTACGAACTACATACATGCTGCCCTTGAAATCCGTGAGGTGGGGCTGGTTCACAACTCCAATCTGAACTGGGAGTACGCTCCCCGTCTTGGCTTCCACTGGGGAGGCCAGGTAGCGGGTGATCTGGCGATGAACGCCCAAGGCGCGATCGCCTGGAACGGCTCTGTGCTCTATCACACCGGCAACCTCAAGCCTCAGGACATCGTTCCCGCCGGCACATTGATCCAGTCGTTCAGCAACATCCCGCCACCCAATTGCCTTCGCTGCAACGGTGCAGCTGTCAGTCGCACGGCCTATGCAGCGCTCTTTGCAGCGATCGGTGATTACTACGGGGCTGCCGACGGATCCACGACTTTCACCCTGCCTGATACGCGTGGCCTGTTCATTCGAGATGTCGACAATGGACGAGACCTTGATGCAGGCCGGGTTCTGGGAACGTTCCAAAGCAGTCAGAACCAGTACCACGCCCACTCCGCGTCTACCGGCAGCGCCGGCTGGCACGCCCACGGCGGGAGCACCACGTCGGTTGCGGGTAGCCATATCCACGCCTTCAACTACGTGAATACGCCGACCACCCAGGATATCCCTGGAATCGGCGCTGCCATGCATTACGCCGGCGTCAATTCGGCCGCCACCAACCGTATCCAACCCGCCGGCGACCATAGCCATACCCTGAACATCGTCGGCGACGGCGCTCACACCCACCCGGTAACGGTAAACCCCTCCGGCGGGGCCGAGGCGCGCCCTGTGAACATGGCCCTGTACTACTACATCAAATACTGAGGTGCCCGATGGCAAAGACGAAAACGGTCTACCAGACATCCCCGCTGGGCTTGTTCTCTGGCATCACCGAAGCGGACGAGTCGCCGCTGGAGCCCGGCGTGTACCTGATCCCCGGCGGCTGCGTGGAAACAGCCCCGCCGTCGATCCCCGAACACAAGGCCGCCCACTGGAACGGCCAGGCCTGGTCCCTGGTGGACTACTACGACGGCCTGGTGGTCTACAGCATCACCACCGCCGAGGCCCTGACCATCACCGGCATGGGGCCGGTTCCCTCGGGTTACACGGTGAAAAAGCCCGGCCCGGACCAGGTGTGGAAGAACGGCGAATGGGTGGACGACACCACCGCCGTGCTGGCCAAGGTCCACCAGCAGAAGTTGGGCGAGATCAACACCGGCTGCGCGCAGTACATCGAGGCCGGCTTCGATTCGTCGGCCCTGGGCGAGGCACACCGCTACAGCAGTTCGCTGGAGGACCAGGTCAACCTGACCGGCCTGGTGTTCAGCGGCCTGGACAGCGCCTACCCCTGCACCGGCAGCGATGGCGTGCGCCAGTTCCTGGCCCATACCCGCGACCAGTTGCTGCAAGTTAACAAGGACCTGGTCCTGTTCAAACAGTCGGCCCTGCAACACGCCGACCAACTCAAGCGTGACGCGGCGAAGGCGCTGCAGGACAAGAAACTCGGCACGCTGCGCGCCATCCAGTGGACGGTGCCGGCATGAGCTGGTCGCCCGTCACCTTGCGCTGGCCCACCGAGGCGACCCGCTGGATGGGCCAGCTCGACGCCGCCAAGGCCCTGGCCGGCAGCGAGCTGGCCAGTACCGCCCAGCGCCTGAGTGGCCTGCAGGGACTGGCCAGCACCAACCCCGGCCCGGTCGGCGCCGCGGCCAAGGGCGCGATCGAGGCCGGGCGCCAGGCCCTGGCCGAACAACTAGGCGAGGTACCCAGGTGCCTGGTGGTGACGCCCTTCCAGAGCGGTATCGGCCAGGGGCGTGGCTACCAGCGCTTCCTGTCCGCGCCGAACCTGCTGCAGCAACTGGCCAACAAGCTGACCGACGCCACCGACAACGGCAGCCCCCAGGGCGAGCAGCACGCGCTGTGCCTGCTGTTCCTGGGCACCCGCCACGACCAGCTGGCCGCCGGCCTGGCCCGCTTCAACACCCTGATGCCGATCCCCGAACTGGTGCGCGCGCAACGCCGTGCGGAACACCTGGCCCGGCTCGAAACCGAAAAATGGCAGATTCCCCAGGCCACCGCCCTGCCGCGCTGGGAAGCCTTGCCGCTGGAGCGCTGCACGGTGCTGAAGGCGGCCCAGCAGTCGCTGGCCGGGCAGATCGCGGTGCTGGAAAGCTACGCCGCCGACAGCTCGCCCATGAGCGACCTGGCCGGGCTGGCGGCGCGCAAGGCCAACCAGCAGCAGGTCCGCGACCAGCGTCTGGCCGACCTGCGCCAGCTGCTGGAAGGCGGCCAGGCCGACAGCTCGGTACGCACCCGCCTACTGGGTCCGGGCAACAACACACAACTGCGCCGCATGCTGCTCGAAGGCGATGCTCCGGGGCATGAATGGGTGATGAGCGCCGGCGTGATCCTGGTCGGCTCAGCCAAGGGCCTGAGCTTCGTTCGTGAAATGGTGGGTTTATGACACTGCTACTGTTGGACGGCCAGCCCGTCGAAGGCAAGACCCTGAAAGTCACCGGCAACCTGCGCATCGAAGCCGAGGACCTGTCCGGCCAGACCAGCAACACCGACACCGCGCACAAGGGCTTCAAGCCCAAGACCCTCACGGTCACCCTGACCATCCCCTACGTCAACGGCGCCTGGCTGCGCAGCCTGATGCGCCTGGCCGAAGCCACCGAGAGCGGCGGCCAGCTCAAGACCTACCGCATCGTCAACGACACCGCCGAGGCCTTCGGCATCCGCCAGGTGCGCTTCGCCGAGAACGTCAACGCCCGGGAGGACGACTCGCTGGCCTGCTGGCGGGTGCAGTTCGGCCTGGCCGAGAAAACCTCAAACCCAGAAAAGGTCGAGAAGCGCCGCGCCCAAAAACGCGTCAAGGCCCAGGCCGCTCCAGGGGCGGCGGTGGGCGCGAAAGAGGAGGAAGAGGAGAAGGACCCAGAGCTGACCAGCTTCGAGCGCCTGCTGAAAAAAGTGGATGACTGGCTGGGAGAGAAGTCATGAAGCTGCATCAGGTACTCAATGTCGGCGGCGAGCGTTACGACCTGGTCAGGGCGGACGTACGCCTGGAACTGCGCACCCCGGGGCGGGCGACCTTCATCGTCCAGGCCGAGGCGCCCCTCAAGGGCCTGGTCACCCTCGACATCGGCTACAACGACAGCCCGCTGCAGCGGCATTTCATCGGCTACGTCGAGCGCTGTACCAGCGCCAATGCCAGGCAGCAATTGCTGTTCTGCCGTGAACTGGCGGCGATCCTGGCCAGGCCGCTGCCGATGAACCTGCGCCACGTCGACCTGCGCGGCGTGCTCGACCAGATCGGCCAGCAGACCGGCCTGCGCTTTCGCGTGCCCGAGCGGCCCTACGCGTCGGTGCGCGCGCCGTTCTTCTACAGCCTGGCCGCCGGCTTCCAGGCCATGGAAAGCCTGGCCCAGGTCTTCGACATCCCTGACTTCATCTGGCAGCAGCAGGGCAATGGCGAGGTATACGTGGGCAGCTGGGCCGACAGCTACTTCGGCGCGCGCCCCGCGCTGCAACTGCCCATGGAGCTGTTCGACAACTACCAGGGCAACCAGAGCGCCACGATTGCGGCCCTGCCGGGGCTGCGTCCGGGCGCACCGATCAACCACGGCGAACGCGTGACCCATGTCGCGCTGGCCGACAGCCAGATGGCCATACGATGGAAGACGCAATCCGCCGCGCCGTAGCGCGCCAGTTCCCCGAAATCACCGGCGGCTATCACCTGCCGCGCTTCGGCCGCGTGGTCGCGGTGCCCGATGCGCCGACGGCGCCCGGGCTGTGCGACGATTTCCGCCCGCGCTTCGGCGTCGATGTCCAGGTGCTGCTGCCGGACGGCGAGCCCGACCCGGCGTTGCCGGTGTTCACCAGCCTGCCGCTGCCGGCGCCCATGGGCGGCCAGGAGCGCGGCATGTTCGGCTTCCCCGAGGAGGGCACCACTGTGGTGCTGTCGTTCGCCTACGGGCTGCCGCACAAGCCGTTCATCCAGCAGATCCTGCCCCATGGGCTGAGCCTGCCCAAGGTGCCGAAGGGCGACCTGGTGTGGCAGCACAGCGAGGCCTGCCAGCAGCGCGCCGACGCCGACGGCAACTGGCTGCGTCAGACCGATGGCCGGATCCGCGACAAGGCGATCGAGCGCGAGGTCGAGGCGCTGGCCAACACCGAGCAGTTCCAGAGCCATGCCCGGACGGTGGACGACCACTCGACCGAGACCGTTGGTGGGGTGAAGAAGATCGAGGCCCTCGGCGCGCTCAAGCTGCTGTCCGGCGGCTCCGCCAGCCTGGCTGCCCTCGATGACTTGCACCAAGCCACCGGGCGCGACCTGAACCTGGCGGTGGGGCAGAAGCTCAACACTGCGATCGGCGGCGACGTCCAGGAACGGATCGAGGGCCTGCGCCATAGCGTGGTGAAGATCAGCCAGCGCCTGCAGGCGCCGAAGACCTGGCTGGGCTCCGAAGCGGTGAACGTGCTGCAGGTGCTCTGCGACTTGCTCGATCTGGTCCAGGAGATGAACACCGAACTGGCCGGGCACGTGCACGGGCCCACGCCACCACCTGGCAATGCGGCGGCCTTCAGCGGCGCGGCGGTGCGGGCCCAGGCCCTGGGACTCAAGTTGAAGCCGATCACGCTGTGATCTTCAGGGCATTTCGCATTCGCGGGGCCAGCCCGCTCCCACAGGTTCAGCCTTGAGCCTGTGGGGGCGGGCTGGCCCCGCGTTGCGTTTGGGGCGCAAAAAGTTGAGTGTTCGCACGACTGACTGCCAGAAGACTTGGATTTAACCCACCGCGCAAGCAGCCCAGGCTGGACGCTTTTCCGTGAACAGGCCTACTCCATGACGCAGCAGACTCAACGCCCCAAGGCAGTCCCCACCGTGCAGGTGAATACCGACGAAGTGATCGTCACCGAATGGCGCTTCGCCCCCGGCGCCGAGACCGGCCGGCATCGCCACGGCCTCGATTACGTGGTAGTGCCGATGACCGACGGCACCTTGTTGCTGGAAACCCCGGAGGGTGACAAACACGCGCCCCTGGTGGCAGGCCAGAGCTACTTCCGCAAGGCCGGCGTGGAACACAACGTGGTCAATGCCAGCGACCACGAGATCATCTTCATCGAGACCGAATTAAAGTAAGAAAGTGGAGCCGGGCTCATCGAGACCCGGACTCTATTTGGCGCCGGAAACATCAAGCACAAAGATTTTGATGCGTGCGCGATCGGACGTTTCCAGAGTGGACTCGAGTTGCTCCAGCATCTCCTTGGCATTGCCTGGCACTCGACCGTCCGGCCCCGCTTTCACTCCCTGCATACCAAACCAGAACACACCGTATATCCCATAGCCTTGGGCCCCTGGATCGCAGGTGTAAAGCGCTTTCAACTGGTTCTCTATGGCCTTCCAGAGATCGGCATGCAAGCTGCGTTTCAACTCGACGACCAGCTTGGTGGATCCTTTTTGGACGGCGATATCGACGCGCTTGTCATCATACATATGCGCTTCCGGCTCGGCAGAGAATCCCCGTGGCTCCAGGCGAGGACGTAGGAAACTCAACAAGACGTCCCGACAGCTTTCCTCCCACTTTGGGGAATCGATTTTTCCATCGACTTCATTCCAAAAGAGCTTATGGAGGTCCAGATTGCCCCTCAAGCTGTCTGCGACATCGATCAGTTCCTCCATGACCAGAAGTTGCAGGCTGGCAATATCCTCGGTTACCCCGCCCTCAAAAAGACAGACTATATCCTTCCAGCCCCTGCGAATGTGGTGCGAGTCACGCTGCCGCGCGGCATGAATTGCCAGGGCATGCTTGATATTGTCTTGCCACCGAGCAAACCTGGAGTCCAACTGCAACGCAAGCAGGCCAGTTTTCGCATCGGGGCAATTTTTCAATGCCACATGCCCGATCAGACTTGCCATGAAGTAACTGGCATCTTCGGCCCGGGTATTGATAGGTGAGAATGTCGCCGACTCCACCTGAGCGGGGTATTGCTGGGCAACCAATCGACAAAAAGCAAAAAACTGCTGGGTAGTCAGGTTCATTGGCCCCGCAAATCCACGTGCCAGACCACTCAGGTCACGTAAGATCCAGACCACTTCGTTCCGTTCCTGATCATTCAAGCCTTTCAACGCCGGCGTGAAACGCTCGAACGACATCAACAGCCCCAAGGCAATCAGCAGTGTCTTGTTTCGCCCCTGCAACCCGTCACAGAGCATCGCCCACATAGACGTCCACAACGACGGACTATCAAGCTCTCGGTAATAAGGACGAACCATGCGATAAAACAAATTGCCACCCAAGGATACGACCGACGGCATCAGCCTTGTGACAACGTCGAGCTTGTCTGAATGGGGGATGTCCTTTGCTAACTCAAGCACCTTCGCCCCCGAGGTCAAGCCCTCGGCAAAATCACAAAAAAGGCGATATGCCATACACTCGATGTAAACATCATACTGTCGCTCACGAAACGCCTTGAACCATGGGCGCTCACCCAAGCCCCCCTGTGCCATCAATCTGAAGATCATCATCTCCAAAACAGCTGGATCGAGCGCCTCAGGCATTAGTCCCTGCTCAAGCAGGAGTTCCATTTTCGCCATGAGCCCATCCAGCCTTTGCAGATTCATATCCTCCTGGGAACTCAAATACTCCTCGTCCACTACCGGTTCGGTAATCGCCTCAGCTGTAGGTACAGCGAACGGAAAATCCTCCAAACCCTCGAAACTGGCGGCACGGTCTCGTATTCCCTGCCACACAGGATCTGAGCCTTCTCGCGAAATCATGGCATTGCGCAAGGCTTTACATTGTGCTGGGCTGAGCCAGACAGACATCGCATTCACGTGGTTTAACCAGGCAAACAGTCGGCGTTCACACAGATCAGGGGCAGTTTCAACATAACGGATAATCAACAACATCATGAAGTCTACCAGTTCATCCGTCGCTTCTTTATTCGCGGTTTTTTCAAGAAGCATCACACCCCCATCAAGGACTGCGGGAATGTCTTCACTGCTGATCAATTCATGAAGCTGCCAGAGCCTCAGACTCGAGGACTGCTGCCCTTCTTCCGTCAACGAATGGCCATAAAGCTCAAGAATGTCTTCGGCTTTCCATCCAATCATTGGGGCACGACGCAGGATTTGCGCACGCAGTCGCGTGCCTCGACGCTCACGGGATAACACCTGCATCGCCTCGCGCATTGCAGCCACGCCGCTCGCTCCGATTTTCAGTAACGCTTCGAGCGCGTAGAAACGCTCATCCAATCTCCTGTCACTACTGATCATCAGCTCGTATAGGACATTGCACAGATCAGGCATCGGACAGCCAACTCGCAAAGTATCCAGCACGAGCAGACGCAGGGTGTACGGCGTCGACGAATCGGCCATGAGCACTTCGAAGCATGACGCCAATGAAGGCTCGGCGACCCCGACCAACGCTTGAGTCGAGCGATCATAGCCTCGAAATCCAGGGTCTATTACCGCCAGCTGAGCCAGCGCGGCGAAAAGCTGCTGTTTGCTCTGCGAAGAGAACGACGCCGCATCGCCATAACTGAGAACGCCGTAGGGATCCTGGTCGATAAACAGTTGAACATGGGCTGGAAGGAAATTGCACAACCAGGCATGCACACCACGCAAATGGGAAACAGGCTGCCCCTCGGGCCCCAGTAACTGTCGCAGCCGGGTGAGTGGCACGCCATTGAAGAACAACTTCGCCAGATAGCGCGCAGCCAGGAATTCGGCAATGACCTTATGGCTTTGATGAAACGCCCCAGAGTCGTGATCAGCCAAGAACACACGGCTGCGCAAAGCAGCTCGTATAGACAGCTCACTGCACAGTGGCAGATTTTTTATCAACGGGAGTCGCGGTTCCCGTATCTCGTGGGCACTGACCCCATCGATATCAGCCAACAACTGCAATGCGCAGAGACCACCGGCAGCCAACAACAGTTGTTCATCAGACAGCTCACTCAACTTGCCGAGCAAATGCTCCTCATTGTGCTCGTTCAATAAAATCGCGCAGGCGTGTTCGAAAAGTGCCGTCCGTGTTTTTGGCCATCGAGCGTTGTTGGCCACCTCAGCCAGCAGGCGTAATGTCAGCGGATTCCCCAGCCCTTCGTCGAAGCCATGGCTACTGGCTTGCTGCAGAAAAGCCACCGGATCATCAACATTGCACTGCCTGGCCACTTCAAGCTGCTCGTCCTCGCCCAGTGGCTGCAAGCGAAGTACAGTTATCTCTTCTTCGCAATAGCACGTCGAAAGCACATTGATATCAGACTTTCCCAACCAATCAGCACTGCGGCAGGAAAGGCGTATCAAGCATTGCTCGAGCAGGCCGATCCTCTCGACAAGCTTGTCGATCGCGGGCATGTCTCCATAATGGCAGCGGTACTCGTCCAACGCATCGATGAACAATATGGTGCCCGAAACGATCTTGGCTGGATTGAGCGCCAGAAACTGGCGTACCGACAGGTACTGTCCTCCCAAGCGGCGGGCAGTCGTCTGGAACAGGTGGCTCTTCCCTGCCCCCGGGTCACCAAGCAGAACAAGACAGGCCTGCTTTTGAAACGATGAGAACGGGGCAATTTGCCCACTCAAAGTACGAACATTGCGATCATCCACTGCCTACCTCTTCTCCTTCGATCAACTTGCTCATGCCAATCAGCCATGACATGGCATGCAGCCCCGCCCGGCGCGAGCTGGCAAGCAAACTCGGCACTATATACAACTGTCCTGCCTGCAGGGCATATGTCCATCAAGGACCATTGCGCTCCGCCAAAGACCTTGCAGCGACTCTTCTCAGGCGTTGACCTACACCCGATCACCACGACGTTGCGATACCGGCAGAGACTTTATGACCGGCACACAACTCGCTACACTCCCCAATGCTTGAACCGGGATAACCGAAGCACTGCCTCGAAACCCGATGGACCTGACCACTGCCGGTCAACCGTCGGGACAAATGGGTCCGGACCTTGGCCGGCCCGTTTATCGGAGGCAACACATGAGCCCGCGTATCTGGCTGCTGGCCCTGGCGACATTCGCCACGGGCATGGCGGAAAACATCACGGTCGGCATCCTGCCGGCCCTGGCCGATGGCCTGCAGGTCCCGCTCGGGGTCGCCGGGCAACTGACCACGGTCTTCTCCCTGAGCTTCGCCCTCGCCGCCCCCTTCTCTCCCCTGCTGACCACCCGTTTCCCGTTGCGCCGACTGCTCTGCATCACCCTGGCCCTGTTCGCCTTGTGCAACCTCGCTGCGGCCCTGGCGCCGGGCTATGCTGCGCTGCTGCTCGCCCGCATCGGCATGGCCACGACCAGCGCCCTCACCTGCCTGACCTGCACCCTGATGGCCACGCGCCTGGTGCCCGAAGCCCTGCGTGGCCGTGCCATCGGCGTGATCTTCATGGGCATCTGCAGTTCACTCGTGCTGGGCGTGCCCGCCGGAATGCTGCTATGCGACGTCCTGGGCTGGCGCGGGGTGTTCGCTGGCCTGAGCCTGCTGGCGATAGTGGTGCTGCTGATGGCCTGGCGCGGGCTGCCGCAACTGCAGAGCAGCGAACGCATCGCCCTGGGCAGCTACCTGCGCCATCTGCGCGACAGTCGCCTGGTGGCCGCCCAGGGTGTGTCGCTGTTGATGATCGCCGGGCACTTCACGGTGTTCGCCTACCTGGCGCCTTATGCCCGCCAAGTCGCCGACATCCCCGTGCAATGGCTGGCGGCCCTGTTCGCCATCTTCGGTATCGCCGGCGTCTCGGGCGGCTATGTCGGCGGCTGGATGGCGGACCGGCTCGGCGCCGGTCGATCCATCGCCCTGGCGCCAATGCTCTATCTCGCCAGCCTGCTGGTACTGCCCCTGAGCGTCGGCACGCCCTGGCTGTTCCTGCCGGCGATGATGCTCTGGGGAGGGCTGAGCTGGACCACCTCGCCCGTAGTGCAGAGCTACCTGGCGACCCGTGGCCCGGACACCTTCCCGGCGGGCATGAGCCTGAACATGTCGGCCATGCACCTCGGTGTAGGGCTTGGTTCGGCTATTGGCGGCGTGGTGATCACCGGGGCGACGCTGGCGGCCACCCCCTGGGCCGGCGCCGCGCTGACCGCGTTGGCGGCAGGCCTGGCGTTCTGGTCGGCCCGCCCACCCGCAGAGCCTGGTTTCAGCGAGCGCGAACCGGCGTAGCGGCCTGCTGCTCCTGCTCGAAGGCATCGGCCAGGTAGTCGATCAGCTTGCGCACCGCGGGCATCAACCCGCGACGGGAAGGGAACAACGCCACCACCTCCCCTTCCCGTGGCGCCCAGTTGTCGAGGACATGCACCAATCGCCCGGCGGCAAGGTCGTCGCGCACCGCCTCCTCGGGCAGCAACACCGCGCCCACCCCGGCCAGGGCGGCCTCGCGCAGCACCGCGAGGTCGTCCGACACCACGCGGGGGCGATGGCGCACGGCAGCCTCGGCGCCTGCGGGCCCGACCAGCATCCAGGAGGCGTCCTGCACGTTGGCGCCCCAGTTCAAGCTCGGCAGAACCTGGAGCCCTTCCGGCGACAGCGGGCGCCCGTGTTCGGCCAACAGGCCCGGCGCGGCCACCAGGCACTGCCGGCTCGGGGCCAGGCGACGCATCACCAGCTCGCTGCTTTCCAGTGGCTGGTGCTGCACGCTCAGCACCAGGTCAAAGCCCTCGCCGATCACATCCACCCGGCGGTTGTAGCTCTTGACCAGCAGTTCGACCACCGGGCATTGCGCCATGAAGCTCGCCAGCATCGGCGCCAGGCGCGAATCGAGCAACGCGGTGCTGCTGGCCAGGCGCACGATGCCGCGGGGCTCGGCGCGGTTGCGTTCGACCGCATCCTCGGCGGCGACGGCCTGTTCGAGCATGCCCAGGCAATGGCGGTAATACTCCAGCCCCACCTCAGTCACCTGGAACTGCCGCGTGGAGCGCTGGATCAGGCGCACGCCGAGGCGCTCCTCGAGCTTGGCCACGCGCCGGCTGAGGCGTGACTTGGGCAGGCCAAGGATGCGCCCGGCGGGCGCGAAGCCGCCGTGCTCCACCACCTTGGCATAGAGATAAAGGTCGTTCAGGTCGAACATCGGCAACACTCGTCCACGGCTCACTGCTGCATCATCCGTCATTCTTCGAGGATCGTCACAGTGGCGGTGGTCCCGGCCCGCAAAGCAGGCGCCTCGGCATCCTGCGGTTCCAGGCGCAAGCGTACCGGCACGCGCTGGGCCAGCTTGACCCAGGTGTAGTTCGGGTTGACGTTGGCCAGCAGGCGGTTGCCCGGCTGGTTCTCACGGTCGGTGATGGCGTAGGCGATGCTCTCCACCGTGCCCTGCAACACCTGGCCATTCATCAGCACGATGCGCGCCCGGCTGCCGACGGCGATGCGCGGCAGCTTGGTCTCCTCGAAGTAGCCACTGACATGGAACGAATCGCTGTCCACCAACGCCAGCAACGCGGCGCCCGGTTGCGCGAAGTCGCCCTGACGGGTCAGCAGGTTGGTGACATGACCGTTGACCGGCGCCAGCACTTCGGTGCGCTGCAGGTCAAGTTGCGCCTGTTCCAGCGTGGCTTCGGCCAGTTGCACATTGGCTTGCGCCAGGCCGAGGCTGGACTGCTCGCGCAGCAGGTCGGCCTGGGCCACAGCCACATCAGTCTTGGACTTTTCCCACTCCTCGGCGGAAATGGCCGACAGTGACTGCAGCTTGCCGCGACGCTGTTCCTCGCTGCGCCGCTGCTTGAGCAACGCCTGGTTGGCGACGATGTTCGCCTGCGACTGCCCCAGGGCTGCCCGTGCCACCTCGACCGCGCGCCTCGCATGCAGCACGGCCAGTTCATAGCGCGCCGGGTCGATGCGCAACAGCAGGTCGCCCTTGTGCACGAACTGATTGTCCCGCACCGGCAGGGCGACGATTCGGCCACTGACCTCCGCCGCCAGGGTGACCACATCGGCCCGCACCCGTGCGTCGCGGGTCCAGGGCGCCTGGGTATAGTGGGTCCAGGCCAGCCAGCCCAGCACGATGGCAACGGCCAGCATGACCAGGGTCAGGCTGCGCGACAACAGCGGCTTGATCGACGACATCTACCTGCTCACTCCCATCCACAACAACAGGGCCGCGCAAATCGCGGTGTACAAGGCACCCTGGAACAGCGCCGGATGCCAGACGAATGCCAGCACGCCCACCCGGCGCAACAAGGCATCGACCAGCAGAAACAACGGCAGCGCCAGCAGCAGCGCCTGGGCGATGGGCGGCAGGTAGACCCCGCCCACCTCGAAATCAATGGGCATTGGCCACCTCCGGCAACAGCCGCGATCGTTCAGCTTCCAGCACCTGGCGATAACGCGCCAGCAACTGCCCGGCCACCGCCAGCGCCACCCGCAGGATGAACAGTCGGCGCAAGGCGTCACGCCCCATCTGCCCTGGCGCGCCATGCAGGGCATCGAGCAACTGCGCCTGATCGTCCAGTTCCCGCAACAGCGGATCGAGCGCCACCGCGCCCTGGCCACCGACGAAGTCGGCGACGCCCTGCAGGCTTTCCCGCAAGCGTGTCCGGGTCGCCGCCGGCAACGCCAGGTCACTGTTGCACAAGGCGCGCGCCTGGCCCAGGGCGATGGCCAGCGCCGGGCATACCAGCGCACACTCGACACGCTCGCGCGAGGTCATGTCCGCAGCAGCCGGCAACAGACCGATCAGCGCCGACAGGCGATCAAGCAGCAGGCTCTCGAAGGCGAACTGCCCGGCCAGCGAACCGTTCCCGAGCACCTGGCGGCGCACATCCTCACGGGTCTGGCGAAACAATCGGGCGATGCGTTTCTGCGCATTGAACGGAAAGACCAGCGCAAACACGGCCATCGCCAGCACCCCGGCCACCAGGTAGCCACCGGCGAACTCGAACCACTGGATATCGCTGTTGTGATAGGCCCCGACATTCTGTGGCCCGATCATCAACAGGCTGATCAGGCCGATGCCCATGCCGATCCCCGCGGTCATCGGGTTGGCCAGGCCGACCGCCGCCAGGTACAGCAACGGTGCCAGGCACAGGGCAAGCATCTCGAAGTCGGTGAACAGCGGCAGCAGGGCGAACTGATAGAGCGCGGACAAGCCCATGCCCACCAACAGCCCGCGGTTGTAGTTCTGGCTGGCCAGCAGCGGTCGGGGCAAGGTCGCCATCAGCGAGCACATCACGCCCATCAGGATCACCGCCGAACGCGCGCCATCCCAGGCGCTCTCGATCCACAACCCGCCGATCAGCAACAGGGCCAGGCAGGCGCGCACGGCGTTCATCGCCGCCAGCGGCCAGTCCAGGTGCAAGGCGCTGGCGCGCCCCTGCTGCTGGGGACAACTGGCCAGACGGCCCTGCTGGATGGCCTCGTTCAGCTCGATCAGCTCGTCCAGTTGCTGCAGCAGGCGCGCCTGCTCCCAGCGCAAGGCCCAGGCCAGGGCGCGCAGGTGCGGGGGCAGTGGCTCATTGAGAAATTCCGCACGGTCGGCGGCGTCATCGAACCCCTTGTGCAGGGTGCGCAGGGCCTCGCGGTCCGCTGCCGAGAGCGCCATACCGTCACGCGCCAGCGCATCCAGGCTCGCCAGTTCGGCGTCGCGCAGCAGCTGGATATCCGCGGGCAGCGGCCCCTGCCAGTGCGCCTTGATCAGCTCACGCTGCTGACGCAGCACCAGCAGTCGCGAAACCAGCAGCACCAGCTGGTTGGCGAACAGTTGCACCAGCCCATCGCCGCTGCGCAGGTGCGGGGCATCGAAGTACAGGTGCCGACGCAACCCTTCCAGCGCGCTGACCTCGGCGATCAACCGGGCCTGACGCTGACCGAATGCGGCCTCGTCCTCTTCGGTGCGGATCACCTCGGCGGCATGCTGGGCGATCAGTTTCAGCAGGCTGTCGACTTTGGCGAAATAGCTGTTGGCCACGGCCTGCGGACGGGCGCTCAGCAGGCTGACCACGGCCACGCAGGCCACCGCCAGCAAGGTCTCGGTAACCCGTGTAACGGCCAGCATGAAGGTGCCCTCGGGCTCGGGTACGGCCAGCATGGCCACCACCACCGCGGTAAAACCGCTGAGCACGAAGGCATGGGAATCGGTATAGCGCAGCAAGGTGCCACCGGCGGTGCACAGCCCCAGCCACAGCGCCAGGCTGACCAGCAGGGTGTACGGCATCTGCGCGAACAACGCCATCAGCAGCACGGCCACCGCCGCGCCGACCACGGTGCCGAGCACCTGCGCGAGGCTGCGCTTGAGGGTCATGCCGGCCAGCGGCAGGCTGATGATGATCACCGTCATCAGCGCCCATTTCGGTTGTTCCAGGTCGAACACGAACGCCAGGTAGAGACACAGCAGGCCCGCCACCACCGTACGCAGCGCGAACAGCAGCACATCGCGCCCGGGGCGCAGGGCAAGCCTGAAATAGGCAATCAGTGGAGCCATCCATTACCTCGTAACCGACAGGACGGGCCCGGGCCCGGGGCCCCGCCACCGGGGCCCGGACACACCGTCACTTGGCCAGCTTGCTGTAGCTGGTCATCAGGTTACGGTAGTCGGGAATGTGGTTGGAGAACAACGTGCCCAATCCTTCGATGTCGTTGCGCCAGTCACGGTGCAGCTCGCAGGCCACGCCGAACCAGGTCATCAACTGCGCGCCGGCGGCCTCCATGCGACGCCAGGCCGAGTCGCGGGTCAGCTCGTTGAAGGTGCCGGAGGCGTCGGTGACCACGAACACATCGAAGCCCTCCTCCAGCGCCGACAGCGCCGGGAAGGCCACGCACACCTCGGTGACCACGCCGGCGATGATCAGCTGTTTCTTGCCAGTGGCTTTCACCGCCTTGACGAAGTCCTCGTTGTCCCAGGCGTTGATGTTGCCGGGGCGGGCGATGTAGGGCGCCTCGGGGAACTGCTCCTTGAGCTCGGGCACCAGCGGGCCGTTGGGGCCGGTCTCGAAGCTGGTGGTGAGGATGGTCGGCAGCTTGAAGTACTGGGCCAGGTCGGCCAGCGCCAGCACGTTGTTCTTGAACCGGTCCGGGTCGATGTCACGCACCAGCGACAGCAGCCCGGTCTGGTGATCGACCAGTAGTACCGCGGCGTTGTTCTTGTCCAGACGCTTGTATTGGAATGCCATGGTGGATCTCCTTGCTTGGATGGGAAACAGCCAGGTTCAGTTGCGTTGCGAGTCCAGTTGCTCGTGACCGGTGACGACGGCCTGGGCCTTGGCGTAGCTCTCGATCAGCAGTTGATAGTGCGGGAACACCGCGCTGTAGGCCTCGGCCCACTGGGCGGCGTCCGGACGGTTCCAGGTGCGCTGCACCTCGGAGCAGACGGCGGCGGTGTCCATCGGCACCACGCCGGCCTGGACCACCCGCGCCAGGGTCACTTCCTGGGCCATCTTGGAGTAGGTGCCTGACGCGTCGATGACAGCGAACACCTGGTAGCCGGCGGCCACCGCGCTGATGCTGGGAAAAGCCATGCACACGCTGGTGATGGTGCCGGCGATGATCAGCTGCTTGCGGCCGGTGGCCTTCACCGCGGCGACGAACTCGGGGTTGTCCCAGGCGTTGATCTCACCCTTGCGGGCCACGTATTGCGCATGTGGCGCGGCCTCGTGGATTTCCGGGATCAGCGGGCCGTTGGGGCCCTGGGGTACCGAGGCGGTGGTGATGACCGGGATCTTCGCCAGGCTGGCGACCTTGGCCAGGGTGATGGCATTGGCCCGCAGCTCGGTCATGGGCATGTCCTTGACCGTCTGGAACAGGCCGCTCTGGTGGTCGATCAGCAGCATGGTGGCGTTGTCAGGGTCGATGCGTGGCACCTGGCCTTCGAAGTTGGCGACTTGCGAGAAATTGCTCATCGTTCTCTCCTCTTGGTGTGAGAACAGGCCATCCTGGCCGCCGCGGTCGGGCCGCGCCCCACACATCCACAGTGGGGACTATGAGAGTAGGCAACGCAGGCTGAACGAAGCGACCGTCAGTCGGCGGGCCGTGGGAGATGCCCGTGCGGCCTGGGGCCAAGCGGGCGACAGGGCTAACGGTAGAGAGGAGAGGCGCGGGCCGGTAGGCCCATGGGTGAACCCTCAGAGTTCCATCTGGAGAACAATGAGGCGGGCACCGTTATCGTGAGGTACGACGATATTGCTGCATCGGACTGCGCGGAGCTGCCGGATCGGTCATTTCGATCAGACCGGCCGCCAGCGCTGGTTTGAGGTAGTTCGCTCTGAAGGTATGCCGATGAGATAACGCGAGACGCTCCATCAGTTCATTGGCGCGCAGCGCGACACCTGGTTTCAGAACCTCCAGCAATCGCGCTACTTGGTCGGTTACTTGGTCGGTTACTTGGTCGGTTACTTGGTCGGTCTCGCTGGCCTCGGCCAACGCCTTTCGCAGTGCCTGGAGCATGAACTCGACAAAGGGCGTGGCCTCGCCAGCCTGATCCGCAGCCGCCAAGGCACCGTAGTACGCCTCCTGCTGGGCACAGATCACCGACTCCACCGGCAGGTAGGCGAGTACCGGGCGCCAGCGGCTCAGTATCAGCGTCTGCCACAGACGCCCCATTCGCCCGTTGCCATCGGCAAAAGGATGGATGAACTCGAATTCGTAGTGAAAGACGCAGCTGCTGATCAACGAGTGCCAGTCACTGGCGCCCAGCCAACGCAGCAGGTCATGCATCAGCGGCTGCAAGCGACTGGCAGGCGGTGCCATGTGCAACAGGCGCTGGCCGCGATAGATGCCGACACCTCCTTGGCGAAACTGACCGGCGTCGTCGATCAACCCCATCATCAGCAGCTTGTGGGCAGCCAGCAGATCAGCCTGACGCTCGGGTAGCCAGCCGCTCATCGCTTCATAGGTGGCAAAGGCATTGCGCACCTCCTGGATTTCACGCGGCAGGCCGAGTACCCGCTTCCCTTCCAGAACCGCAGTGACCTGTTCGACGCTCAGGGTATTGTTCTCGATCGCCAGCGAGGCCTGGATGGTACGAATGCGGTTGCCCCGCCGCAGTTGCGGGGTAAGCGCCACTTCCCGATTGGCCGTAAGTGCCCCCACCTGCTCGCTGATATCGGCAACCAGCGCCAGCATGCGCGGTGTCACGGTCAGTGGCGGCAGATACTGGCTCATGGAGAATGTCCATCGGGTCTGAAAGCGTGGGAATGATCGTGAAGCTTGATGACGTCAAGGCTGCCAACACCTTAGCCAGTGGCAACACCCGGGTAAAGCACAGCACCCCATTGGTTCACGATTTCCTGAACTGATTATTTGCCCATAGCGATTTTTCCCCCCGCCCGCCCCCACCAGAATCGCTTCACCAACAATCACAATAAACCGTGAGGCCACTCCCGTGGACCAGACACTCCAGGTACGGCAGGCCGCCGCCGACCTCGTCGCCGCCTTCGCCAGCAACGACACCGCCCGCTACTTCGCCTGCTTCAGCGAAGACGCCACCTTCCTTTTCCACACCGTGCCGCAACCGCTGCTGTCACGCCGCGCCTATGAAGATCTCTTGGCGAGCTGGCAGGCGGACGGATTCGCCGTGCTCGGCTGTGAATCGAGCAACGCACAGGTGAGCCTGCAGGGCGACGTGGCGATCTTCATGCACGATGTGGCCACGCGCCTGCGCGTCGCTGGCGAAACCCTCGACCTGAACGAGCGCGAAACCATCGTCTTCCGCCTGCACGGTGAACGCTGGCTGGCCTGTCACGAGCACCTGTCGGTCATCTCGCCGGCCTGATCCCCTTTCAAGCGGCCCTGCCGCACTGCCATCGCACCCACAACAAGGCCGTCCGACGGCCGACAACATTCGCGCTGGAGCATCACCATGAGCCACTCGACCGGTATCGAGACCAATGGCGTCGAACAGATCCCCGACGATCAACGCGACGCCGCCCCGCTGGACCTGTTCCGCCTGATCTTCGGCGGCGCCAACACCTTCGCCACCGCTGTGCTGGGCAGCTTCCCGGTGCTGTTCGGGCTGTCGTTCCAGGCCGGCGTCTGGGCGATCCTGCTCGGCGTCGGCGTCGGCGCGCTGATCCTTGCGCCGATGGGCCTGTTCGGCGCGCTCAACGGCACCAACAACGCGGTATCGTCCGGCGCCCACTTCGGCGTGCACGGGCGCATCGTCGGCTCGTTCCTGTCGCTGCTGACCGCCGCGGCGTTCTTCTCGCTGTCGGTGTGGAGCTCGGGCGATGCCCTGGTCGGCGGCGCCAAGCGCCTGGTCGGCCTGCCGGAAACCGACCTCACCCTGGGCCTGGCCTACGGCCTGTTCGCGGTGCTGGTGCTGGTGGTGTGCATCTTTGGTTTTCGCTTCATGCTGTGGGTCAACAAGATCGCGGTGTGGGCCTCGAGCCTGCTGTTCCTGCTGGGCATCTTCGCCTTCGCCGGGCCCTTCGACGCGGGCTACGCCGGCAGCGTCAACCTCGGCCAGGCCGGCTTCTGGGCGGCGTTCGTCGGCGCGGCGATCCTGGCCATGAGCAACCCGGTGTCGTTCGGCGCCTTCCTTGGCGACTGGTCGCGCTATATTCCGCGCGAAACCGCCAAGTCGCGCATCATGCTGGCAGTGATCCTCGCCCAGGCCGCCACGTTGATCCCGTTCCTGTTCGGCCTGTGCACCGCCACCCTGGTGGCCAGCCAGGCACCGGACTACATCGCCGCCAACAACTACGTCGGCGGCCTGCTGGCGATCTCGCCGGGCTGGTTCTTCCTGCCGGTGTGCCTGATCGCGGTAATCGGCGGCATGTCCACCGGCACCACGGCGCTGTACGGCACCGGCCTGGACATGTCCAGCGTGTTCCCGCGCCTGCTCAGCCGCGCCGCCGCCACCCTGCTGATCGGCGTGCTGGCCATCGGCTTCATCTTCGTCGGCCGCTTCACCTTCAACCTGGTGCAGAGCGTGTCGACCTTCGCCGTGCTGATCATCACCTGCACAAGCCCCTGGATGGTGATCATGATCCTCGGCCTGATCACCCGCCGCGGCTTCTACCACGCCGACGACCTGCAGGTGTTCACCCGTGGCCAGCAGGGCGGCCACTACTGGTTCGACCATGGCTGGAACTGGCGCGGCATGGGTGCGTGGATCCCCAGCGCGGCCATCGGCCTGTGCTTCGTCAACCTGCCGGGGCAGTTCGTCGGCCCGCTGGGCGAGCTGGCCGGCGGTATCGACCTGAGCCTGCCGGTGACCCTCGGCATCGCCGCCGTGCTGTACCTGCTCCTGCTCAACCTGTTCCCTGAACCCGCTGGCGTGTACGGCCCACAAGGCCCGCGCTGGGTGCGTTGCAAAAGCACGCCCGTAAAGCCTGTGACCACTGCCGAAATGGCCTGACTGGAATCCGACCATGACCACACCTCACTACATCGACGGCCGCTGGGTCGAAGGCCAGGGCAGCGACTGCATCGTTGTGCACAACCCGTCCGACGGCCAACCGTTCGCCGAACTGATGGCCGCCAGCAGCGCCCAGGTCGACCAGGCCGTGGCCGCCGCGCGTCGCGCCCTGGCATCGTGGAAAACGGTCAGCGCCGCCGAGCGCGCCACCTACCTGCGCGGCTTCGCCGAACAACTGGGCCAGCGCCGCGACGAGCTGATCGCCCTGCAGATGCGCAACAACGGCAAGCCGCGCCACGAGGCCGAAATCGACCTGGACGACGCCATCGCCACCTTCGCCTACTACGCCGACCTCGCCGAGCAACTGCCGGCGAAGAACCGCGACGTGCCCCTGGCCGCGCCGGGCTTCACCGCCCGCACCCGCCTGGAGCCGGTGGGCGTGGTCGGCCTGATCGTGCCGTGGAACTTCCCGCTGGTGACCAGCGCCTGGAAGCTCGCCCCGGCCCTGGCGGCCGGCTGCACGGTGGTGCTCAAGCCTTCCGAGGTCACCCCGCTGATCGAGCAGGCCTACGGCCAGATCGCCGAAGTGCTGGGCCTGCCGGCCGGCGTGCTGAACATCGTGGGCGGCAAGGCCGAGACCGGCGCCGCCCTGAGTGGCCATAACGGCCTGGACAAACTGTCGTTCACCGGCAGCAACGGCGTCGGCAGCCAGGTGATGCGCGCCGCCGCGGCCCAGTGCCGGCCGGTGACGCTGGAGCTGGGCGGCAAGTCGGCCATCGTGGTGTTCGATGATTGCGATGTCGACCAGGCGGTGGAGTGGATCGTCGCCGGCATCACCTGGAACGCCGGACAGATGTGCTCGGCCACCTCGCGCCTGCTGGTGCAGGACGGCATCGCCGATGCCCTGCTGCCGCGCTTGCAGGCCGCGCTGGAAGCCTTGCGGGTGGGCAACCCGCTGGCGGAAGAAGTGGACATGGGGCCGCTGACCAGCCAGGCGCAGTGGCTCAAGGTCGCCGGCTATTTCGCCACCGCCCGCGAAGAGGGCCTGAAATGCCTGGCCGGCGGCAAGGCGCTGGACCGCGACGGCTGGTTCGTCAGCCCGACGCTGTACGTGGATGTGCCGGTGAGCAGCCGCCTGTGGAGCGAGGAGATCTTCGGCCCGGTGTTGTGCGCGCGGCGCTTCGGCAACGAGGCCGAGGCCATCGCCCAAGCCAACGACAGCCGCTTCGGGCTGGTGGCCACCGTCTGCTCCGCCGACCTGGAGCGCGCCGAGCGCGTGGCCGACGCGCTGGAGGTCGGGCATGTGTGGATCAACTCGGTGCAGGCTGTATTTGTCGAGACCTCGTGGGGCGGGACCAAGGGCAGCGGGATTGGGCGAGAGCTTGGGCCTTGGGGGCTTTCGGGGTATCAGTCGGTGAAGCATGTGACGCGGTGTTTGGGCTGACAGCTACAATGACGAAAAGGCCCTTGCCGGCTCGAACGGCAAGGGCCTTTTGCTTTACGCTGATAGTGAGTCTGCAAGAGGAGTGATTCCATGGAATATGACGATCAACTCATCGAGGATGCCGTACTGGCCCTGCTGGCGACGTTCAGCTTCAACAACGGCAATGCCTGGAAGGGCTTTGATTTTCAGGTGATGAACAAACTGCACGAGAAGGCGTTCATCACCAAGCCTTGGGGTAAAGCAAAGTCAGTCTGGCTTACTCCGGAAGGAATGGAGCGTGGCCGGATGATTGCCGATCAGCTATTCACGAAACCTGAAAAAAGTGATCGGACATAGATCAGCAGCTGTCACCGCAGAGCAAGCATCATCGTCTTTGGTGACAGCTGTGGACAGGATGTGAACCCCGCAGCGTTGGCATAGAAACGCTCCAGACGCGCATCAAGTGGATGCACGATCATTGCAACACATCCGACGATCTCGGATGCCACCAGAGCTCTCTCGACAGCATCCTGCAAAAGGTCGGTGGCGACCCCTTGCCCAGCAGCTCTCAGAGTTACCCCCATTCGCCCCAGCACCACCACCGGCAAGTCATTTGGAGCATTGCGTCGCACGCTTGCAGAAGAACCATGGGCCCGCGCCACAGATCCCGTCGATAGCGTGTAGTAACCGGCCACAACTGACGTGCCCTTGAAGCAGGTGACATACACCACTGCGTGCTTCGCTATCTGCGCCTTGTAAGCCTTTTCTCGAAGGTAGCCATTGATCGACGCCTCTCCACAGTCGAACTGACCTAGCTCATGAAACGCTTCGAGCTTCTGCGGAGCGCTCAGCTCCAGCGCTTCGGCCTTACCAACAGCTTCTTCACGCATTCATTGCTCCTGATGGGGTTGTCTTCAAGCGCCTGGGTGAATTGATCGAAGGCTTCGTCATCAAGCAGGAACAACCGGCGCTCCATCAGTACTTCCTCAGCGCGTCGGCAAGCCGCATCGATAACGAAGCTGGTGCGGTCACCGCCCACAATCTCCACGGCGGCATCGATGAGGTCTCTGCGATGCTCGGCCACCCGCATGTTCAGCGGTACGGCCTTGCTCCGATCCTTGATCTGTAAATCGCTCATTGGTGACTCCCAGCCCATTCCACGGGGCACTGAATCGACGAAGGATGTCGACCAGACAAAGACTACTCTTGCGTAACGCAAATGTATAGCCAGATATCAATTTGCGTTACGTCCAGATTGCTCATGTCACGCTTAGATTGACCTTGTTCCCTTTGGCTTGCACGTCAGAACATTCCGAGATTGAAACCAGTTGCTTCAGCTCGAGTGGACTTGGGAACTATCCTACGCACGCTGCCGACGCGTCTGAATTGTCGAGGACCAACAGCAGGACTAACTTCCCTAGGTCGTCTTACCGGCGACCAGGGGTGAGAGCCTGCCACCGTCGAAATGAAGCACGCAGCACTGCCATGGCGGCTGTGCGCGGGCAGGCCCAGGCCTGGCCGGCATTTGCTCATTTCGACCGGTCTCTCACCCCGCGTACGGCTGCCACCCTCATCCTGTGAGAGGGATCTGGAGGCGGCACCTTTCCAATCGAAATGAGTGCTTCCCATGAAAAAGATCGTTCCTGATCCACCTCCTGCCAAACCGCTCAACCGCCCCTTCTTCACCATCAACGACGATATGCCCACCACCGAGGCGCTGCTTCACGCCATCCAGCTGATGCGTGGTATCGAAGACACCATCGACGAGTACTGCTGCGCCCTGGCCGGCGAACCCGGGCTGGGAATGCTGGTGAACGCCGCGCACAACGTGCAGATGGGGCGGGCGTTGGCGGAACATGCGCTGAACCGCTGCTCTTGCGGCTGACGCCAGGAGACCAGCCCTGCACGATCCCTGTAGGAGCGGCCTTGTGTCGCGAAAGGGCAGCGAAGCGGCCCCAGATATCAGCGCTGGGCAAAGATCGCCGGGGCCGCTTTGCGGCCCTTTCGCGACACAAGGCCGCTCCTACACAGGCAGGTGTAATTCCCGAACCCGCGGCCCCGGCACCCCGTGACTTTTGCCCCGCCCTGCGAAGTCACACCTCCTGGTAGCCCCACAATCACAACACCAGGCCAGCCCACCCATGCATCCTCTTCGCACCGCCCTGCACAACGAACTGCACGCCCGCCCGTCGCTGTATTTCGACGACCCGGCGCATGTCTACCACCTTGCCGTGCTCGGCGACGCCAACGCCTGCCAGGCCCTGCTGCAACGCTGCTGCCCCGAGGCCCCCGACACCCATGCGGCCCAGGGCATCACCCGGCTGGACGGCCACCCGTTCAAGTGGGAACGCCACACCGAATTCTTCACCCTGACCCTGGTGGTGCCCTGCACGACCCACGACAGCGACTGGCAACCCCTGCCCGCCGTGCTCGCCGAGGCCATCGCCCCACAGGCGGCGCAGGTGATCAACGCCGTGCAGGTGCTGGTACGCGACGAGAAGGACCTGGACCTCGCCCGTTATGGCTTCAAGGACCCCTGCGGCTCCAGCGTCGGCGGTGGCGATGCGGTGGTGTGGAGCGATTTCCGCCTGACCGAGGACGGCACCAACCGCTTGCTGTTCATCAACCGCCGGCTCAACGCCTATCGCCAGGGCCGCATGATCCGCCGCCTGCTGGAGATCGAGACCTACCGCATGATGGCCTCGCTGACCCTGGACACGGCCAAGGCCCTGAGCCAGGAGCTGGACGACTTCGACGCCACCCTGATGAGCCTTTCCGAACGCGGCGCCAGTAGCGCGGCCCACGACTCCAAGGCCCTGCTCGAAGCCATCGCCCACCTGTCGCGCCAGGTGGTCGACCGCACGGTGCAGACCCGCCACCGCTTCGGCGCCAGCCAGGCCTATGCGCAACTGGTGTTCGAACGCCTGGGCGAGCTGCGTGAGAGCCATGTCGCCGACTGCCAGCGCCTGGGGGTGTTCATCGAGCGACGCTTCAAGCCGACCCTGCGCTACTGCGTTGCTACCGAGCAGCGACTGGAGCAGCTGGCGAAGAACGTCGCCAACCTGGGCGACCTGCTGCAGGCGCGGGTGCAGGTGGAGATGGAGGAGCAGAACGCCGAGATCCTGCGCAGCCTCAATGCCCGGGCCGATGCCCAGGTGAAGATCCAGCGCGCGGTGGAAGGCTTGTCGATCATTGCCATCACCTATTACCTGCTGAACCTGTTCAAGCTGCTGTATGGCGGGTTGAATGTGCTGGGGGCGGGATTGACGGCGCGGGAGGCGATGCTGGGCATGGCACCGGTGGCGGGGTTGGTGCTGCTGGTAATCCTGATGAGGATCCGACGGGCCAAGCAGCATTGAAAACATCGCGGGGCCAGTCGCCCATTCTCCTGCACCAACACCATGCTCTGCGGCGACGACAGGGCGATGCCCTCGTCACGCAAGCGCCCGAGGATGGTGAACAGCAGGTCGCTGCGCGTGCTCGACACCTGCCGCGGCGAGGCCACGTAACCGCTCACACCGATCACCATGCCACTGCTGGTCAAATCCTTGAAGGTCACCGACGTGGCCGGCGCATCGAGGATCGACTCATGCTCCTTGTACGCCGCCAGCAGCAGCTCGCGCACATGGCTGGCATCGGTTTCCAGCGGCAGCGTAAGGGTCACGCTGACCACCCCCAGGGCATTGGCCATGGTCACGTTGCGCACGTTCTGCGAAATGAACTGCGAGTTGGGCACGATCACCGTCGAGCGGTCGGACATCTGGATCTCGGTGGCGCGCACGTTGATCCGGCGAATGTCACCCTCGACACCGGCCAGGCTCACCCAGTCGCCCACCTTCACCGGACGCTCGGTGAGCAGGATCAGGCCGGAGATGAAGTTCTGCACGATCTGCTGCAGGCCGAAACCGATACCCACCGACAGCGCACTGACCACCCAGGTCAGGCTGGTCAGGTTGATGTGCAGGGTGGACATCACCAGCATGGCCAGGAACAGGAAGCCCAGGTAACCGACCAGGGTCACCAGCGAGGCGCGCATGCCGGCGTCCATGTCGGTCTCCGGCAGCAGGCGCTCGCTCAGCCAGCGCTTGACCACGCGGATGGCGAACCAGCCACCGAGGAAGATCGCCACGGCCAGGAAGATGTCCTGGGGCACGATATTCAGGTTGCCCAGCACCTTGCCGCCGGTGCCGTCCCAGTCCGCCAGGCTCAGCAGCAGTTCGCCCGGGCTGGTGCCCGAAGGCATGAACACCAGCAGCGCGGCGGCGAACAGCAGCAGCGTGCGGCCGATACCCGCCAGCACGGTGCTGGCCTGGGCCTGGTGGCGTTGCTGCAGGCCGAGCGCCGAGGCCAGCGCCAGGCCACCAGGCTGGCGAGGCGACAGCAGGGTTTCGCACAGGTCGCCGAACACCGTGACCAGCAGGTAGGCACAGACCACCACCACGCTGATCCACAGCAGCTTGGCGGTGAGGAAATAAGCCAGCGTCAGGTAACCGGCAAGCAGGGTCAGCAGGATCGCCAGCACCCACACCACGATCACGAACGGGATAAGCCCGGCCAGGCCCTTGGGCCGCTCCAGGTCATGCTGGCGGTGGGCACGGCGATAGCGCAGCAGGGCCACGACGAACAGCAGCGACACCACCAGCGCGGTCAGGCCGTTGGTGGCCAGGGTCAGCGCCAGGCTGGTGCCGATCACGCTGTTGATGCGCTCCTGGGTGAGCAGCACCATCAACGCCAGGGCCAGGACCTTGGGGAACCAGCCCAGGGCGCTGGCCACTTCGTCGGCGATCGGCGGCAGGCGCCAGGACGGGCGCTGCAGCATCAGCATGGCGCGGCCCAGGCCCGAAATGAAGGCACTGAAGATCACCAGGGCGAGGATATGGTTGGTCAGGCTGGCCAGGTCCGTACCAAGGTCGGCGCTGCTCTCCAGACCCCAACGCAGCAGCGACACGGAGCCGGAGATGGTGCCCAGGGTTGCCAGGCTGACGCTCAGCGCCAGGGCGCTGCGGCGCAGGCGGCCTTCGGGCAGCCAGCGGATCATGGCGTCGGCCAGCAGGCGCTCCAGCACCCGGCGCACCAAGGTCCAGACCAGCACCGCCGCCACCAGCGCGGTAATGAACAGCCAGCGGTGCTCGGCGCTGAAGGCGCTGGCCATGGCGTCCGACACCTCGCCACGCAGGTCGCGCAGGCGCGCCACGTCGTCTTCGGTGGGGCGGATCAGGCTCGACCAGAACGCCGGGCTCAACGGGCTGGCGGCGCGACTGGTGATCTGCGAGTTGAACAGGCTGCGGCGTAGGTTGACGATCTGCGTCGACAGGTCACGGGCCGACTGGGTCAGCGTGGTGGCGTCCTTCTGCTCGGCGACCAGCTTGTTCTTTTCGTCAGTGAGCTGCTTGCGCTGGCGAGTCAGGCTCTCGGCCTCCTCCTCCAGCGGCGGGCCAAGCACGTTGAGCTGGTCGTCCAGGCGCTGCACGTCGGCGGTGCGCTGGGTGACCAGCACATCGGCCTGGCGTTGCACCTGCAAGGCCGACTGGCGCAACTGCGCGAGCAGGTCATCATTGGCGTTGCTGGTGACGCCCTGGCGGATCTGGTCGAGCCGTTCGCTCAACTCCTCCAGGCTGGCGTTCTCGTCCAGCACCTGCTGCTCGGCCACGGCCAGGCGCGATACCGGCGTGGCCGGCGCGGCCCAGGCCGGTACGGCCAGGCACAACAGCAGGGCGAAAATCCCCGCATAGAATCGGTCAAGGCTGACACGCCTCATCGAATGTTCCTCTACACAACTCGACAGGGCGTGAATTCTACGCGGTCTGGAGGCTCAGGAGAGTGCCGTCTCTCGGTCCAGCAGCTGGCGCTTGCGTTCGATACCCCAACGGTAGCCGCTGAGGTCGCCGTCGCGGCGCACCACCCGGTGGCAGGGAATGGCCACGGCGATCGCGTTGGCCGCACAGGCCTGGGCGACGGCCCGCACGGCCTTGGGCGCACCGATGCGCTCGGCGATGTCGGTGTAGCTGACCGTGGTCCCCGCCGGCACCTCGCGCAGCGCCTGCCAGACCCGCTCCTGGAACGCGGTGCCCTGCACATCCAGGGGCAGCGTCAGGCCCAGGGCCGGGGCCTCGACGAAGCCGATCACCTCGGCCACCAGCCGCTCGAAGGCATCATCGCCACCGATCAGCTGGGCCTTGGGAAATTTGTCCTGCAGGTCTTTGAGCAAGGGTTCCGGCTCGTCACCGAGCAGGATCGCGCAGATGCCCCGTTCGCTCTGGGCCACCAGGATCGCCCCAAGTGAGCACTGGGCCAGGGCGAAACGGATGGTCGCGCCCTGGCCGCCGGCACGGTATTCCTTCGGGCGCATGCCCAGGCGCTCGCCGGCGCTTTCGTAGAAGCGGCTGTTGGAGTTGTAGCCGGCGTCGAAGATGGCTTCGGTGACGCTGCCGGCGGCGTCCAGGCGCTCGCGCAGACGCTGGGCGCGGAAGGCCGAGGCATAGGCCTTGGGGGTCAGGCCGGTCTCGGCCTTGAACAGGCGGTGCAGGTGGAACGGGCTGACGTTCAGCTCGCTGCCGAGCTGGTCGAGGTTAGGCGCGGTCTCGCTGGCCTCGATCAGGCGACAGGCGCGGGCCACCAGTTCGGTACGGCGGCTGCCCTGCCCGCCCTTGCAGCGCTTGCACGGGCGGTAGCCGGCGGCCTCGGCCTGGGTGGCGTTGCCGAAGAACTCGACGTTCTCGCGCTTGGCCAGGCGCGACTTGCAGGCGGGCTGGCAATACACGCCGGTGGTGCGCACGGCGTAGACGAAATGGCCGGTGGCGGCTGTGTCGCGGGCCTGCACGGCGTGCCAGCGTTCGGCGTCGGTGGTGTAGGTGGTCGGGGCGGGCTTCATCAGGGGCCTCTCCTGGGATTCGATACCGTCAGCCTGGCAGGGTGGATGATGCGTGGAACTCCGATTCTTGCGGTGTTTTCACGGGCCCTATCGCGGGGCAAGCCCGCCACAGGTACCAGGCCGCCACGGTGCGATACGGGCTCCACGCCCCGCCCAATACCCGCATTTGCGCAGGCGTCGGTGCCTTGTCCACCCCCTTCATGCGCCGATACCCCTCGCGCACGCCAAAATCATCCACCGGCAGGATATCCGATCGCTCCAGGCTGTAGATCAGCAGCATTTCCACCGTCCAGCGCCCCACCCCGCGCAACGCCACCAGGCGCTCGACCAGTGCGGCATCCGACATATGCAGCGCCTCTTCCCGGCTGGGCACCACGCCCGCCACACGCGCCTGGGCAATCCCGTGAACCGTGGCGATCTTGCTCGCGGAAAACCCACAGGCACGCATCGCCTCCGGCGTCACCGCCAGCAACTGTTCAGGCGCGGGAAACGCCACATCCGCGAACAGCGCCAGCAATCGCCCGAGGATCGCCTCGGCCGCCCGCGCATGCAACTGCTGGTAGGCGATGGCCCGCACCAACGCCTCGTACGGCTCGCGTCCGGGCGTGGCACGGTGCAGGCAAGGCCCCACGGCGGCAATATGCCGCGCCCAGTCCGGATCCTGCCCGGCCAGCCAGGCGGCGGCATCGTCAAAGGCCTGCGGGGAAAGGTCTGCAAGGATCATCAAGGGCATTCGCACAAGTCACGATCCCCTAGCCTAGCCCAACCGTTCATCGGTGAAACGCTCAATCTTGCGCATCGAATTACTGGCATACCATTGCTCCGCCCGCCGCGCCACGCATAGAATTGAGAACTATTAACAATCACATTATCCGGGCAGGCTCTCCAGACGATGCAGATCGAAGACACGCTGAAACCGGCCGAGGTCGATCTGCTCTATCAGGCGCACCACCGCTGGCTACGCGGCTGGCTCGGTGCCCGGGTCGGCTGCCGTGAGCACGCCGCGGACCTGGCCCAGGACACTTTCGTGCGCCTGCTCAAGGCGCGCCAGGTTTCACCGCTCAAGGAGCCACGGGCTTACCTGAGCAGCATCGCCCGCGGCCTGATGATCGACCAGTTCCGCCGCCGCGCCCTGGAAAAAGCCTACCTCGAGAGCCTGGCCAGCCTGCCCGAACAGGAGGCACCCAGCGAGGAACAGCGCCTGCTGATCCTCGACACCCTCGAACGCCTCGACCGCGCCCTGCAACGCCTCAAGCCACGGGTGCGCCAGGCGTTCCTGCTGGCCCAGCTCGACGGCCTCACCCTCACCCAGGTCGCGCAACGCCTGGACGTCTCCCGGGCCACGGTCGAGCGCGACCTGGCCAAGGCCCTGGGTGTCTGCTACCGGATCCGCTACGCCGATGCCTGACCAGAACCCGACCCAGGCCCAGGTCGACCAGGCCATCGAATGGCTGGTGAAACTGCGCTACGACAGCCCCGGCCCACGCACCGAACAGCAGTTCCAGCGCTGGCTGGCCAGCCACCCGCAGCATGCCCAGGCCTGGCAGCGGGTCAGCAGCCTCGGCGACGAACTGGCCAGCCTGCCCGCCGAGCTGAGCCGCCAGACCCTGGCCGGCAGCGAACGCCGCCGCATGAGCCGGCGCGACCACCTCAAGCTGCTGTCGCTGCTGGCGCTCGGCGCCAGCGTCGGCTGGGCCGCGCGCGAACCTCTGGGCCTGCCCGCGCTGATGGCCGACAGCCGCACCGCCACAGGCGAGCGCCGCGAACTGCTGGCCAGCGACGGCAGCCTGATCCGCCTGAACACCGCCAGCGCCATCGACCTGCGCTACAGCGCCGAGCAGCGCCGGCTGACCCTGCTGCGCGGCGAGGTCAGCTTGGACGGCAACGCCAACGACAACCGCCCGTTCAGCATCGACACCCGCGTCGGCGCCCTGAGCACCCAGGGCGGCCAACTGCTGCTGCGGGAAAATGTCCAGGGCCTGCTGCTGGCCGTGCGCCAGGGCGAGGTGACGCTGTTCCCCACCTCTGGTGCCGCGCATCGGGTCAAACCCGGCGAGGTGCTGCAGGTGTCCGCCCAGGGCGACTTCCAGCCCGCCACCCTGCACGGCGACCCCTGGGGCTGGACCGACGGCGTACTCAGCGTGCAGCAGATGCCCCTGGGCGAGTTCATCGACGAACTGTCGCGCTACCGCCCCGGCGTGCTGCGCTGCGCGCCGGAGGTGGCCGGGTTGAAGGTCTCCGGCACCTTCCAGCTGGCCGACAGCGACCAGATCCTGCTGCTGGTCGCCCGCAGCCTGCCGGTGCGCGTCGACTACCGCACGCGCTTCTGGGTGAGCATCGGCGCCGCCTGAAAACATCGCAAAAAAATAAATGAGGTGGAATCTCATTCTCGTCCGGCCTGAAGGAAACAAGCCCGAACAGTGGTCTGCCAACCTTCAGGAGCGCTTCATGATCCGCCCGTGTTCCCCCCGCAACGCCACCCTGCGCCATGCCATCCGCGCCGCCGCCCTGGGCCTGGGCGTGGCCTGCGCCGGCCTGCCGCCGACCCTCGCCCTTGCCGCGCCCGCCAGCCAGAGCCAGCAGCGCGACTGGAACATCCCGGCCGGCCCGCTGGCCGCCGCGCTGGACCAACTGGCGCGCCAGGGCGGGCTGAACCTGTCGTTCGACGCCGGCAGCCTGCAGGGCAAGACCACCCAGGGCGTGCAAGGCCGGCATGACAGCGCCCAGGCCCTGCAGATCCTGCTGCGGGGCAGCGACGTGCAGGTCCAGCAGGAAAGCGACAAGAGCTTCCTGCTGCTCCCGGCCCTGGACGTCGGCGACGCCCTGCAGCTGGGCGCCACCAGCATCTCCAGCAACCGTCTGGGCGAGACCACCGAGCACAGCGGCTCCTACACCACCGGGGCGGTGACCATCGGCAAGACCCCGCAAAGCATCCGCCACACCCCGCAGTCGGTGACCGTGGTCACCCGCCAGCGGATCGACGACCAGAACATCACCAACCTCACCAACCTGCTCGAACAGACCCCCGGCGTGGTGGTCAACCTCACCGACAGCGAACGGGTGCAGTACTACTCGCGCGGCTACCAGATCGACGCCATCCAGTACGACGGCGCCACCGTGGTGCAGAGCAGCGGCGGCGGCTCGTTCATCCAGAGCGACTCGGCGATCCTCGACCGCGCCGAGGTCCTGCGCGGCGCCACCGGCATGCTGCGCGGCGCCGGCAACCCCTCGGGCACCGTCAACCTGGTACGCAAGCGGCCCACCTATGAATTCCAGGGTGAAGGCAGCGTCACCCTCGGCACCTGGGACGCCCAGCGCTACGTCGCCGACCTCTCCGGGCCGTTGACCGAAACCGGCAACGTGCGTGGCCGGGTGATCGCGGTGCACGACGAGAAGGACCACTTCCAGCAATCGCGCCAGGAGCGCAAGGACGTGCTGTACGGGGTGATGGCCTTCGACCTCGACGACATCACCACCCTCACCACCGGCCTGGAATGGACCCAGCTCGATGCCACCGGCGCCTGGGGCAACCTGCCGGCCGACTACGACGGCTCGCCGCTGCCGTTCGGCCGCAGCACCTACCTGGGCGCCGACTGGAACCGCTGGAACCGCAGCAACCTGCAGACCTTCGCCGAGCTCGAGCACCGTTTCGACAGCGACTGGACGCTCAAGCTGATGGCCCAGCGCACCCACTTCGAGCTGGACGACAACGGCTTCAAGCAGACCTACTTCAGCCGCGCCACCGGCACCGCCAACCCGACCCGCAACCCTTACCTGATGAGCTACCAGGTGACCGAAGGCGATGGCGGCGAGAGCCTGCAGAACAACCTCAGCGCCACCCTCAACGGCCCGTTCGATTTGCTTGGCCGCACCCACGAGCTGATGCTGGGCGTCGAGCGCATCCGCAACGACTCCTACGCCTCGGCCACCAACAACGTGCAGTCGGGCGTGTTCGACATCCGCACCTGGGACCCGAAGACCAGCCTGGCCAACCCGCACATCAATATCACCGCCCACCCGGTGCGCACCCGCACCACCCAGGAAGGCGCCTACGCCACCTGGCGCATTTCCCTGGCCGACCCGCTGACCGCGATCATCGGCGCCCGCGCCAACTGGTACGACTACGAGCAGGAGAACAACACCAAGGCCAGCGGCAAGTTCAGCGTCGACAACGAGATCGTGCCGTACGCCGCGCTGATCTACGACCTCAACGAGAACTTCAGCACCTACGCCAGCTACACCGAGATCTTCAACCCGCAGACCAACACCGATGCCGCCGGCTCCGTGCTCGAGCCGGTCACCGGCGAAGCGTACGAGACGGGGATCAAGGGCGAGTTCTACGAGGGCCGGCTGAACACCTCGCTGGCATTCTTCCGCATCTACCAGGTCGGCAACGCGCTGGACGACCTCAGCGGGCCGAACCCATGCCTGCCCAACTACACCAGCGGCTACTGCAAGGTCGCCGCAGGCAAGAACCGCAGCCAGGGCTTCGAACTGGAGATCTCCGGCGAAGTGCTGCCGGGCTGGAACGTGACCGGTGGCTACACCTACAACACCACCGAGTACCTCAAGGACACCACCGGCAACAACGGCAACCCGATCCGCACCACCGACCCCAAGCGCATGCTGCGCCTGTTCACCAGCTATCGCCTGCCGGGCGAACTGCAGGCCTGGACCGTGGGTGGCGGCGTGCAGGCGCAGAGCGACATCTACAACCGCAGCGGCAGCGCCGAAGCCTCGCAGTCGGGCTACGCGGTGTACAACGCGATGGTCAACTACCGCTTCAACGACAACTACTCGCTGCAGCTGAACGCCAACAACCTGTTCGACAAGAAGTACTACCGCCAGGTGGCGCCTACGCCGACCGGCTACTACTGGGGCGATCCGCGCAATGTCTCGGTGACCCTGCGCGGTACCTTCTAAAGCGCATTGGCTGCCGCATCGGGAGCCAGCGCGGTTTTCAGACTGCGGCGCGCAACGCCCGCGCCGCCGCCACCATGTTCACCAGCGCCGCTTCGGTCTCCGGCCAGGCGCGGGTCTTCAGGCCGCAGTCCGGGTTGACCCACAGGCGCTCGGCCGGAATCCGCCGGGCCGCCTTGCGCAGCAAGTTGACCATCTCCTCCTTGCTCGGCACCCGTGGCGAGTGGATGTCGTACACCCCCGGGCCGATCTCGTTCGGGTAGTCGAAGCGCTCGAAGGCCTCCAGCAGCTCCATGTCCGAACGCGAGGTCTCGATGGTGATCACATCGGCATCCATCGCCGCGATCGACTCGATCACGTCGTTGAACTCGCTGTAGCACATGTGGGTGTGGATCTGCGTTTCATCACGCACGCCCGAGGCGCACAGGCGGAAGGCCTCGGTGGCCCACTCCAGGTAGCGCGGCCAGGCACTGCGGCGCAGCGGCAGGCCTTCGCGGAAGGCGGCCTCGTCGATCTGCACGATCTTGATGCCGGCGGCTTCCAGGTCGACCACCTCGTCGCGGAGCGCCAGCGCCAGCTGACGGGCCTGCACTTCGCGGCTCACGTCCTCGCGGGGGAAGGACCACATCAGCATGGTCACCGGGCCGGTCAGCATGCCCTTCATCACCTTGCGGGTCAGGCCCTGGGCGTACTTGATCCAGTCCACGGTCATGGCCTTCGGGCGGCTCAGGTCAGCGAAGATCACCGCCGGCTTCACGCAGCGCGAACCGTAGCTCTGCACCCAGCCGAAGCGGGTGAACACATAACCGTCCAGTTGCTCGGCGAAGTACTCGACCATGTCGTTGCGCTCGGCCTCGCCGTGGACCAGCACATCCAGGCCGAGGTTTTCCTGGATCTGCACCGCATGACGGATTTCGCTGTGCATGGCCTCGATGTAATCGGCCTCGGTCAGCTTGCCCTGCTTGAACGACTGGCGCGCCAGGCGGATCGCCGAGGTCTGCGGGAACGAACCGATGGTGGTGGTCGGGTAGGCTGGCAGGTTCAGCCCGGCACGCTGCTTGGCAATGCGCTGCTCAAAAGCGGTTGCACGCTGGCTGTAGGCGGGCTTGATCGCGGCGACGCGGGCCTGCACCGCCGGCTTGTGAATGCGCGGCGAGGTGGCGCGGGCGTGCTGCACGGCGCGGCTCTGCGCCAGCGCCTCGACGACATCGGCCGCCTCGGGCTGGTTGAGCGCCTTGGCCAGCAGCGCCACTTCCTGGCACTTCTGCACGGCGAAGGCCAGCCAGCTCTTCAGTTCGTCATCGAGCTGGTCTTCACGCGCCAGGTCCACCGGGCTGTGCAGCAGCGAGCACGACGGCGCCACCCACAGGCGATCCCCCAGGCGCTCGTGGGCATGGCGCAGCACGTCCAGTGCCTTGTCCAGGTCGCAGCGCCAGACGTTGCGGCCGTTGACCACGCCCAGCGACAGCACCTTGTAGGCTGGCAGGCGGTCGAGGATGGTCGGGTACTGGTCCGGGGCGCGCACCAGGTCGATGTGCAGGCCATCGACCGGCAGGTTGGCGGCCAGGCCGAGGTTGTCTTCCAGGCCGCCGAAGTAGGTGGCGATCAGTTTTTTCAGCGGGGCGCGCTGGAGGATGTTGTAGACGCGCTCGTAGGCGTTCTTCCAGTCCTGCGGCAGGTCGAGGGCGAGGATCGGCTCGTCGATCTGCACCCACTCCACGCCCTGCACGGCCAGGCGGTTGAGGATATGGTCGTACAGTGGCAGCAGGCGATCGAGCAGTTCCAGCTTGTCGAAATCGGCGCCCTTGGTCTTGCCCAGCCACAGGTAGGTCAGCGGGCCGATCAGCACCGGCTTGACCGCGTGGCCCAGGGCCTTGGCTTCCTCGACCTCTTCGAACAGCTGTTCCCAGCTCAGGGCGAACTGCTGGTCGGCGGTGAATTCGGGGACCAGGTAGTGGTAGTTGGTGTCGAACCACTTGGTCATTTCCTGGGCGTGGGCGCCGCCACAGCAGTTGTCACTCACGCCGCGAGCCATGGAGAACAGGGTTTGCAGGGTCGGCTTGGCACCGTCCTTGGCACGGAAGCGCTCGGGGATCACGCCGAAAGTCAGCGAGTGGGTGAGTACCTGGTCGTACCAGGCGAAGTCGCCCACCGGCAGCAGCTCGATGCCTGCGGCCTTCTGCACCTGCCAGTGCGCCGCGCGCAGGCCACGCCCCACGGCACGCAGGCCGGCTTCATCCAGCTCGCCCTTCCAGAAGGCCTCCTGGGCTTTCTTCAGCTCGCGGTCGCGGCCGATGCGCGGAAACCCCAGGTTGTGTGCCAGTGCCATGTTGTCGTCCCTCGAGCCTTGAAGTGAATGAGGGCATTCTGGGCGCGAGGCGAAGGTGAGACAAACTCATTAAATTTGAGATGAACTCAAAATCTGTTCATCATGAATGAAATGATGACCCCTGTAGGAGCGGCCTTGTGTCGCGAAAGGGCCGCAAAGCGGCCCCGGCGATCTATGCATGAATGCTGAAATCCTGGGGCCGCTGCGCAGCCCTTTCCGACCGGTCCGACGCCTCGGCAAGGCCGCTCCCACAGGAATCTGGGCCGCCTGACAGAACCTTGTGAATGTCTCAACCAGCACAGTACTCCGCGCAATCAGACATGCCCCACCCGCCAATCTGCCGCACACTGCCACCCTGCCCCAACCCGGTAGCCCGCACCCCATGAGCCTGCTGAAAACGACCCTGGACGCCAACGCCTTCGCCTGCATCCTGGAATTCGTCCCCAAGCCCGGCGCCGAGCGTTTCGCCACCCTCGAAACCCTCATGGCCCGCACCCGGCTGTGCGGCTGGCCGCTGACAGTGGCCATCGGCGACCGCGTCGGCAGCGCCCTGGACATGTCGCCGCTGGAGGCCTTCAGCAGCCTCTCGAAGCCCGTCCCCGCCCTGCTGCACTTCTCCGGCAAGGACCGCGAACGCCGCGACCTGCTGGCCCAGTTGCAGCGCATGGACGCCGCCGGCCTCGACCAGCTCCTGCTGCTCACCGGCGACCGCCTGCCCGGCCACAACCCGGGCGAACGCCCGGTACGCTACCTGGAATCCGTCGCCGCCCTACAGATCGTCCGCCAGGCCCGCCCCCACTGGCTGCTGGCCGCCGCGCTCAACCCATTCAAGTACCAGGAAGCCGAGGGCGGCGCGCAGTACTGCAAGGCCGAAAAGAAACTCGCTGCCGGCGCCGACCTGTTCATCCTGCAGCTCGGTTTCGATATCGACAAACACCAGGAAGCCTTCGACTGGATGCAGCGCCAGCCCCGGCCCAAGCCGCTGATGGCCTGCATCATGGCGCTGACCGAAGGCCGCGCCGGGATGCTCGATCACGTCGCCGGGGTAACCGTCACACCGTCGATGCGCGCGCTCTTGGCTGCCGAAACGGCGGTGTCCAAGGCCTACGCCAGGGAACGCGCCAACCATCGCCTGGCCTTGCAGGTGATCGGCCTGAAATTGATGGGCTATGCCGGCGTGCACCTGTCCGGTATCCACGAGGTGGCTCAGTTCGAGGCGCTGGAGCAGGCCATCGACGCGCTGCAAGCGCAGTTCAACTCACTGCAGGACTGGGCCCCGGCCTGGGAAGCGGCCTGGCAGGCACCTGGCCTGACGCCGGTCACCTTCCAACCACCCGGACATGCCTGGCGCTTCGGGCAACGGCAGATCACCGCCGCCAACAAGGAAAAAGTTCGCTACCACCTGCTGTCGGCGATGCACCATCAGCTGTTCAGCCGCACCACGACCTTGAGCAAGGCCTTCGGCTGGGCCGTGACCCGGCCACTGTGGGCCAACCCCACGGCGGCGCAGTGGCTGCATCAGTTGGAGCGGCGCATCAAACGCCCGCTGGTGGGGTGCGATACCTGCGGCAGTTGCCGGTTGGAGGACACCCTCTACATCTGCCCCGAAACCTGCCCCAAAGGGCTGGCGAACGGCCCCTGCGGCGGGACCAACCTGGACCGTTGCGAGTTTGGCGACCGGGAGTGCGTGCACAGCGCCAAGTATCGGCTGGCGGTGAGCGTGGGCAGGACCGAGGTGTTGCGCGAGCGGTTGATTCCTTGCGTGCAGGTGGAGAACCGGCATCGTAGTTCGTGGCCGGTGTGGTTCGAAGCGGCCACCTCGAAATCGCCCTCCCTGCAGCCCGACGTCGCTCCGGAGTTCAACGAGTAATACGCCTGTCGGTAAGCTCGTTGCCACCCTTGCCCAACAGACTGCTTTGCCTCATTGTACAGACCTCTGTCATTACAAATGAGACTGCAAGCATGGCGTCCATCAATGTGCGTATCGACGACGAACTCAAGGTGCGCGCCTACCGTGAGCTGGAAAAACTGGGTGTAACCCCTTCCGAGCTGATGCGCCAGGCACTGCAATACGTCGCTGAGCGCGGGCAACTGCCGTTCAAACCCGTGTTGCTGACCGAAGAGGACGAAGCATTGCTCGCCACGGTCCGCGAACGCCTGGCCGCGCCGCAGAGGGTAAGGGTAACGCTGGATGACCTATAACCTCGATTTCGATGCACGCGCACTCAAGGAATGGCAGAAGCTCGGCGACACCATTCGCCAACAGCTCAAGAAGAAGCTGGCAACCGTGCTGCTCAACCCGAGAGTCGAAGCCAACCGTCTGCATGGCTTCCCGGACTGCTACAAGATCAAGCTGCGCAGCAGTGGATATCGATTGATCTATCAGGTCATCGACCAGGAAGTCGTGGTATTCGTGATCGCCGTGGATAAACGTGAGCGGGATCAGGTTTACCGCAAAGCAGCCGAGCGATTAGCCAAGTGATTTCAGGCTGACTCCGCGACATCGAGAGACACGAACACATCGCGTCCTTGCCATTCGCCCGACTGCCCAGAAACAACCAACAGCCGATTCCCTGTCCCTGAAGCAGCCACGACACACCGCCCCTGCTCGTCCCAGAACGCACTGCGCCCAGCCGCCGCCCAGCCGCCCGTGGTGCCGCCATGGTTGGCCATGAGCACCGCCATGGCATGCCGCTGTGCATACCCCTGCAGCAACGCGCTATCCGCCGGATACCCACCCTCCCCGATCAGCACACCCGTCGCGTACACCTGCGCACCGCGCTGCGCCGCCTGGGCGGCATGCTCCGGATGGCTGAAATCGGCGCATACCGACAAGGCCACGGACAGCCCGGCGACGGACAAAAACTCGCCGCCGCTCCCCGCACTGAAGAACACGTCCTCGCCGGTATGCAGGTGCTGCTTGGTATAGACCGCAATCGAGCCATCCGGGTGGAGAATGCAGGCCGCAATTCGCGGCTTGTCCTGGCCCGGTACCTTGAGCGGCATCCCGACCACCGTGGTCATGCCCGCTTCCTGGGCGAGCTGGCGCAGTGGCGCCAGCAGCGGCGTGTCCAGGTCCTGTGCCAGGTCACTGGCCAGGGTGGGGGCGTAGCCGGTGAGGGACAGTTCGGGGAAGAGCAACAGGTCCACGCCATGCTCATGGGCCTGGCGCATGAACGCCAAGTGCAAGGCCAGGTTGGCGGGGATGTCGCCATCACGAATGGCGCATTGGGCGGCGGCAAATACGGCTGATGGCATGGGCGTCTCCTGACAAGGTAGGCAGACTCTGCTCGGCTGCCGTTCAAAAGACAACCGTTGCATCAACGATGGGATCAGCGTGGGAGCGGGCTTGCCCCGCGATGGCTCTCCCACTCGCCCCACAGCTTGGCTCCAGCCCTTGTGCAGAAAGGCTATGATGCTCTCCTGCACGCAATCAGCCTGACAGGGCGGCCCCATCATGAATCTGAGTGTTCTCTACGCGTTGGTTGCAGCCGCGCTGTTCGGCGCAAGCACACCGCTCGCCAAACTGTTGGGTGTCGATACCCCGCCCATCCTACTGGCCGGGCTGCTCTACCTGGGCAGCGGCGTCGGCCTGACCCTCGTCCGCCTGGTGCGCGATCGCGGCTGGCAGCGGCCGGGGCTGCCTGCCGGAGAATGGCCCTGGTTGCTGGGTGCTATCTTCTTCGGCGGCGTGCTTGCACCTGTGGCGCTGATGTTCGGGCTCACTCGCACAGCGGGGGCCACTGCATCGTTGATGCTCAACCTCGAATCCGTCCTCACGGCAGTGCTGGCGTGGGTGGTATTCAAGGAAAACGCCGACCGCCGGATCGTGATCGGCATGGTCGCCATCGTCCTGGGCGGTATCGTGCTGTCATGGCCGCAGGAGACCGCGACCGCCCATGACTGGATCGGCCCGCTGGCGGTGGCGTTCGCCTGCCTTTGCTGGGCGATCGACAACAACCTGACCCGCAAGGTCTCCGCCTCGGATGCGTTGTTCATCGCCGGCAGCAAAGGCATGACGGCGGGCGTGGTCAATGGCGGCCTGGCCTTGGCCATCGGCTCGCAACTGCCGGCCCTGGGCACGCTGGGGTCGATCATGCTGGTTGGGTTTCTCGGCTACGGCGTCAGCCTGGTGCTGTTCGTCCTGGCGCTTCGCGGGCTGGGGAGTGCGCGCACCGGGGCTTACTTTTCCACGGCGCCGTTCCTGGGTGCGGCTGTCGCGATCCTGATGCTGGGTGAGACGGTGTCCGTGATGTTCCTGCTCGCCGCGGCGCTGATGGCCTTGGGTGTGTGGATTCACCTGATGGAGAATCATGTTCACGAGCATCAACATGAGGCCCTCGATCACAGCCACCGGCATACGCACGATGAGCACCATCGGCATGAGCATGACTTCGAGTGGGACGGTACCGAGCCGCACAGCCACCCGCATGTGCATGCGCCGCTTCGACATAGCCATGCGCATTTTCCGGATGTTCATCATCGGCATAGGCACTGAGCCAGTCTGCAAGCTGCTGATGCCAACTAGCACAACGGCGCGGTGCAGACCTATGCCTTCAGCGCCAGCGCGCCCGAGCTGTTCAAACAGGCTCGGCCTTACCTGCGCTCCCCTGTGAAACGCAAAGTCGCAATTTCTACCGAACCACCTCTCGGCCATGGTGTTTTCCTGGCCGGTGAAACGGCCCTGGCCAGCCAAACGCTCCTGGCCGCACCCACGCAGCCCATCTACGGCATGACCAAGCGACGTTTTGATGCGCTGCTTGCCGATGGCTCGTTGCGCCTCAGCCAATCGGTGGACGACACCCGGGCGTGGGTGGAAATCTGGGCCTACGACACCCTCGATACATCCGGCAACCGTGCCGATGCAGCTTCCCTGTTCCTGAGCCTGGACAATGCCCAAGATGAGCGCGTCCAGATGGCGCTCGATGAACTGAGGGAGCGGGTGGAATGGTTGGGGTCTGGCGTAGTGAGCGTAGGGAAAAACGCCCAAGTAACCGCTGCGTTCTAAATTCACTGGACCGCCTACTCCCTTAGGAACCGGCCAGCAGTAGCATCAGCACCCGATTGCCGAGCCTCAAGACAACCTGAAAGGTCCTTCAGGTGTATAGGAAAGGGATGAATCGGCCTCTAACCCAAAGTGGCAGATGATGGGCGTGGAACGTCGCCCCCACCCTCTCTATCACTTTCGAATCCAGCCTATGGGCAGTTACAAAACTCTTGACATAATCAGCAAGTCAGAGGCTAAAGTGTCCACGAATCATGGAATGTGGACAACCAGGACTTTTACTCGAATGAAGAGTCAAGATATTTTGCTCCTGTTCAAGATGGCGAGCCTCTATGCCCAGGAGGAGAACTTGCTGATAGACAACGAGCAACTCGACCGCGCGGCTGAGAGCGCCATGCAGGCGCCTGACTGGGAATACAACCGAGCGGGAAGGTTTTTGAGGCCGAGCGGCTCTGAATATCCCGACACTGATTCGGCGCCAGCTCTTTCCTATTCAAATGTCGCCAAGGAAGCGCGTTTGATCCTCATGGCGGGCGAAAGCTGGGAGGGCTGGACCGATCCCGTTGAACCTGTTGACGCAGCGCGCTCGTCCTGGAGTGATCGCTACTCAGTCAGGGCGCTTTCGGCATCGCTGGGCCTGAGCAAGAGCGAAGTGTCAAATGCCATGGGCAGGTGCCGCGAATCAGGCCTGCTGATCAACGACCATGTTACCGGGCTGCCGAAGGTCAATCGCCGTGAGCTTCTCAAGCTTGCCGAGCACGCGCTCAAGTACTTCTTTCCCGTACGACCAGGCGCTTTGGTTCGCGGGATACCGACCTGTTTCGCCGCTCCCGCATTGAACCGCAGCATCCGCAGTGCTGGAGAGACCCTCTACGTCTGGCCCGACCCACTGGGGGTCGAGCGCGGCCAGCTGATAGAGCCTCTCTACAAGACGGTCCCCCATGCGGTGAAGCAGGACCGTACGCTGTACCACTATCTGGCCCTGGTTGACGCAATACGTGTAGGCGGTCCTCGCGAAACAAGTGTCGCGGTAGGCATTCTCAAAGCCGGATTGGGGCTGAAGTAAATGCCCTTCAGCGCTGACCACAACTACGAGCTCCTTGAGTTGGTCGCTCACGGGCTTGGTGAAGACTTGCTGGATGAGGTCGCATTCGTGGGCGGCTGCACAACAGCCATGTTGGTTACCGATCCGGTAATCATTGATGACATACGTTACACAGAGGACGTCGACCTGGTTATCGAGTTGGCCGGTATCGTTCAATGGACCCGCCTCACGGAACGGCTCGCCGCAAAAAACATAAAAATAACCGGCGAGGATGACGTCAATTGCCGGTTTCGTTTCAACGACGTGATCGTAGATATCATGCCCACAGCCGCAGAAGTCCTGGGCTACACCAACAGATGGTTTGTCGAAGGTTTGGCTCATTCCGCTACACAACCACTTCCAAGTGGCTTGGAGATAAAAATATTCAGGGCCCCGTACTTCCTGGCTACCAAACTGGAAGCGTTCAAAGGCCGAGGGGGAAACGACCCTTATCACAAGGATGTAGAAGACATCCTGATCGTGATCGATGGGCGCCCCGAACTGATGCAGGAACTCAAGGCGGCCGAAGACGAGCTCAGGCAGTACGTTGCCGCCGGGATCACCGAACTGTTGAGACTCGACGGGATTGACTATGCGGTTCAGAGCAGCAACTCCGTAAGGTCCACCCCAGGCCGGGAAAGCCTGATCTTTCAACGCTTGCATGAACTGGCCGCCTTGAAATGAGGTGCACGACGAGGTCGCTCAAGGGAGCGTCGCCTGACAGGCACATGCCGCTATCTGTCGGGGGTGATATCGAACGGCTACCTGAGCGTCGCGTATGAATAGTATTGCTGTAGGCTTGTCACGGCAGGGGCTGGGATCGAATGGCTTACGCCACCACACTGCAATCGTGTGATCGCCCGCTGATTCATCTACGTCTCAAAAGAATGTATAAAGCGTCAGCGCCCTGCGACCCGACGTCCGCACAAGGAACCCCTCTCCATGCTTCGGCTCACCATGCCGGCCCTTCTCCTGGCTGTAGCCGGCTGCGCCACCAAGCCCCCGGCCAACCCCGACAACCTCTGCGAGATCTTCCGCGAGAAACCGAAATGGCACGAGGCGGCGCTGAAGATGCAGGCGCGCTGGGGTGCGCCGGTGCAGGTGCCGATGGCGATGATGTACCAGGAGTCCTCGTTCAAGCACGATGCCCTGCCGCCGCGCTACTACTTCCTCGGCTTCATCCCCTGGGGCCGGGTCAGCACCGCCTACGGCTACGCCCAGGCCAAGGACGAGACCTGGGCCGACTACAAGCGCGATGCCGGCGGCTGGGGCGCCGCCCGCGACGACTTCGCCGACGCGATCGACTTCATGGGCTGGTACATGCAGAAGAGCCAGCAGGTCAACGGTGTGTCCAAGTGGGACGCCTATGGCCAGTACCTGAACTACCACGAAGGCTGGGGCGGCTACCGCAACCGCAGCTACGACGCCAAGCCGTGGCTGAAGAACGTTTCGCAGAAGGTCCAGGCCCGGGCTTCGGTGTTCGGGGCGCAGTATCGGAGTTGCGAGCAGGAACTCGCGCGGGGTGGGTGGTTCTGGTAGACCCGCCTGGCGGCGCGTTGCCCGCCGCTACCGCTAAACCAGACACGAAAAAGCCCGCTGTCTGGCGGGTTTTTCGTGTCCGGCGGTGATTGCCCGTTCATGGCATCCACCTGCGGGCTTGGGTGGGGTCACTTCAAATGCACTTTCAATGCTTCGCCAGCCTGCAGCATTGCCGCGCGTACCGCCGGCACCTGGCTGACCACGTTCAGCAAGCCATAGTCATGGATCATGCCGTTGTAGCGCACCGCCGTGACCGGCACGCCCGCTTGATCCAGCTTGCGAGCATAGGCTTCCCCTTCATCACGCAGCACATCGGCACTGGCGGTCTGCACCAGCGCTGGCGGCAGGCCTTGCAACTGCTCGGTGGTCGCGCGCAGCGGCGAGGCGTAGATCTCGGCACGTTGCTTGGGGTCGGTGGTGTAGTTGTCCCAGAACCACTTCATCATGTTCCGGGTAAGGAAGTGCCCCTCGGCGTACTGGTTGTACGACGCTGTCTCGAAGTTGGCGTCGGTCACCGGCCACAGCAGCACCTGGTACTTGATGGCCGGGGTGCCTTTGTCCTTGGCCATCAGGCTGACCACCGCGGCCATGTTGCCGCCGACGCTGTTGCCCGCGACCGCCAGGCGCTTGCCGTCGACATTGATTGCCTTGCCGTGCTCGGCCACCCATCGGGTTGCCGCGTAGGCCTGGTTGATCGCCGTCGGGTAGTGCGCTTCAGGGGACGGGGTGTAGTTGACGAACACCGCCACCGCCCCGGACCCAACGACCAGGTCGCGCACCAGGCGCTCATGGGTCGGGAAGTCGCCGAGCACCCAGCCGCCGCCGTGGAAGTACATGAACACCGGCAAGGTCCCCTTCACACCCGCCGGGCGCACGATGGTCAAGCGGATGGCCTGGCCATCGACGGTGATGGTCTTCTCGCTGACATCCGCCTTGGGCAGCGTCAGTTTCACCCCGGCCTGAGCGCCGCTCAGCACCGCGCGGGCATCCTTCGGCGAAAGCTGCTCGATGGGTTTGCCACCGCTCGCGTTCAAGGCATCGAGGAATGCCTGGGTGTTGTGTTCAACGCCAGCGTCGGCGAATGCGTTACCGATAGACAAGGCAAGCAGCGAGCCCGCGAGTGTTCTGGTCAAAACGTTCAATTCATTTCCCCTGATTCTGTTGAGGCGGCAAGTCAGACGGTGACGTGCAGACGGACATCGACGTTGCCACGGGTGGCGTTGGAGTACGGGCACACCTGGTGGGCCGCTTCCACCAACGCTTGTGCGTCGGCGTGCTCCAGGCCTGGCAGGTTGATGTGCAGGTCGATATCCAGGCCAAAACCGCCTGGGATCTGGCCAATGCCAACCTGTGCAGTGATCGAGGCGTCGGCTGGAATGCTGCGTTTGCGCTGGCCGGCGACGAACTTCAGCGCACCGATGAAGCAGGCCGAGTAACCCGCGGCGAACAGTTGCTCGGGGTTGGTGGCATCACCACCGGCACCGCCCAATTCCTTCGGCGTGGCCAGTTTCACATCGAGGTGCTTGTCGCTGGAGATGGCTCGGCCATCGCGACCACCGGTTGCGGTGGCGACTGCGGTGTAGAGAACGTTCATGGCTTTCCTCACTTTTAATGTATTCGGGGGCATGCTGTTGGCGACTTCACTGTTTGTACGCCAACAGTTCGCAATCAGTTGTTGCGCAATAATTTAGTGCGCATTGTTTTTGAAAATAATCTGCCGCTGTAACAAACTGGTTTTCAAGGGAGTTACACCTCAGGCAATGGCTTGTTGCTGCCAAGCCTTTGGTGTCATGCCTTCAGCCTTCACGAAAGTGCGGCAGAAGTGAGATTGATCGCAGAAGCCGCATGCCAGTGCGATCTCTACGAGCAACATCGTGGAAGTCTTCAATAGCTCCCTGCTCTTCATCACCCGCTGTTCACGCAACCATTGTTGCGGCGACATCCGGGTACTTTCCTTGAACATGCGTGAGAAGTGACTGCGCGACAAAGCGCACGCTTGGGCGATTTCAGTCACTGACAGGCAGGTATCCAGCCTGTCCAGCATCAGCTGTTTGGCCGTTCTCAACTGCCAGGATTTGAGCTGCCCTGTCGAAGCCAGTGTCAGCGTCGCCAGCACGGTAGAGTTGTCCTTGTTCATACACACCCATCAATCCAGGTAGCAGGATGCGAGCACCTGACGCGAACAGCGCTGGGCGCTGGAAACCCCAGAGGTTCCAGGCCAGGCTCGTTGATTCGGATCAGCCCACTGCGCACCCTTCGCACGTCAGTGAACAGCCCCCAGGGCAGGGGCTGGCAATGGCTCAGACAGCAGCGACAGGCGCCAAGGTGGGGCCATGCTGAACGCGCTCAGGCGCCTTGTGCACCATGGTGTAGGCGTAGTCGACGCCCATGCCATAGGCACCGGAATGCTCCTTCACCAGCGCCATAACGGCGTCATAGGTGTCGCGGTTCTTCCAGTCCCGCTGCCATTCCAGCAGCACCTGCTGCCAGGTCACCGGTACCACGCCGGCCTGGATCATGCGCTGCATGGCGTAATCGTGGGCTTCCTTGGTGGTGCCGCCGGAGGCGTCGGCGACCATGTAGATCTCATAGCCGGCATCGTTCATTGCCGACAGGGCGAAGGTGGCGTTGCAGACCTCGGTCCACAGGCCGGAGACGATGATCTTGTTGCGGCCATTGCGCTTGAGGGCGTCGCGCACCTTCTGGTCATCCCAGGAGTTCATCGAGGTACGCTCCAGCAGCGGGGCGTCGGGGAACACCGCGAGCAGCTCGGGGTAGGTGTGGCCCGAGAAGCTTTGCGTCTCGACCGTGGTGAAGGTGGTGGGGATATTGAAAATCTTCGCGGCCTTGGCCAGGCCAACGGTGTTGTTCTTCAGTGTTTGCCGGTCGATGCTCTGAACGCCGAAGGCCATCTGTGGCTGCTGATCGATGAAGATCAGTTGGCTGTTGAACGGGGTCAGGACTTCAGTCTTAGGATTGCTCATTGTTGTTTCCTTTCAATTTGATGAAGTTCGATCGCACCCGTTTCGGGGCCCACACGTTGCGGGCATCACCGTAGCCACGAGTGCTCGCCTCAGCGTCGTTGCTTGAGGACGAGCAAAAGATAACGAAACAATGCGCCTCTCGGTGGCGCACTTTTGCGCCTCTACCGGCTCATTTTTGCGCCATTGAATACGCAGCCGCGCTGCTAGCATTCGCCGTTCCATTCGGATCAAGCCGGTCCGTCATGTGCAGGAGAATGCAATGGCAGCTTCACAACCGTTCAACAAGCAGACCGCCTACTGGGGCGTTTCCTGGGAGGAGGCGTATGGCTATCCGCAGGCACGGCGGGTAGGCAACGAGATCTACGTATCAGGCCAGTTCAACCATGACGAGGCCGGTAATCTGCTGGCCCCGGCGCCGCTGAATGCCGACGGCAAGCCCAGCGATTTCTCGTCGATGGGCGAACAGATGCAGGTCGCCTACGACAACATCTCAAAGCTGCTCGCCTTGTATGGCGCGACGCTGCAAGACGTTGTCGAGGAAACGCTTTATGTACTGGACATGGACGCCGCGTTCGCGGTGGTCGGCAAAGTGCGCAAGGCGGCCTATGGCACTGAGCGGCCTCAGTGCGCGAGCAATATCATTGGGGTGTCGAGGCTTGCCCAGCGCCCGCAGTTGATCGAGATCGCCTGCAAGGCCGTGATTGGCGCCCGGGAAATCTAAGCTGCACTCCCGGTTGCGATCAGTTGACCGGGAGTACCGACTGCCCCTCGACCAACGGCTTTTGACTGGCCACGGCAGCGGCGCAGAAGGTCATGAATGCTTTGACGCGCCACGACTTGCGAATGTCCTGGTGCGTCAGCAGCCACAACTCGTCCTGAAGCTCTGGCACCACTGGGCCTGCGCGTACCAACCCCGGGGTGATGTCGCCCAGCATGCAGGGCAGGAATCCATACCCCAGGCCCGCCGCGATGGCGACGCTTGCGGCTGCAACAGAGTCGGTGCGGTAGGCAATGCGCTCAGCGGCGACCCGGCTTTCGACATAGCTTGTCGCCCTCAAACCGCAGAGCGCCGCCGAGTAGGACACCCATGCCTGCCCCTCTGCGAACAGGGGCTCGGCAGTCACCTGCTTGGCGCTGCAGTACGGTGCCCAGGCAATGTTCGCCAGTTTACGGCCCACCAGGCTCTCCGCAGGTTTTCTCGTCGCGCGGATGGCGATATCCGATTCATCCCGGGCGAGGCTGAGGGTTTCATTACCCACCAGCACCTCGAGGCTGATCCCCTCGTTCAGGGCCTTGAAGTCCGCGATGATCGGGGTGAAGAAGTACAGCAGCAGCGAGTCGCTGGTGGTAATACGAAGTTTCCCCAGCGGGCCTTGGCCTGAACGTGAAACACGCCGCGTGACGCTGACGATATCCAGCTCCACGCGCTCGGCGAGTGCTCGCAATTCGGCGCCCTCGGCGGTGAGCAGATAGCCTGATTTGCGGTGGTCGAACAACGCGATGCCGAGCGTTCGCTCGACCTGGGCAACCCGGCGCGAAACGGTGGAGACATTGATGCCAAGCTTCTTGGCCGTCGCCGCACGGTTGCCGCAATCACTGAGCGTCTTGATGATGCGCAAGTCGTCCCACGAGAGCTGATTGACAGCCTCGGCGACGTCCCACTTCGGCCCATCAGCGGCAGCTGGCGCTTTTCCAGTTGGCGATTTCACACAGTTCGTTCCAGATGCGAAGGCGCTGATGATACGAGAAGGGGGTGGGTGAAGCAGCCATATTGTTCTGGCGATGGTTGAGAACCGGGCGGTGCAAGTGGCGCCCGATCAGGGCACGCCACGCAGTAGGGCCGCAAGGCGGCCCCGATGATGCGTGGCATCAGTCTCTAGAAATACCTTCTTCTTTCATCGCCTCCAGCTTGCCGAACTGCTCGCTGGCCAACCGGCTGATGATCCGGATCGCCTGGTGGATGCCCGCTGTGTTGCGGAAGCTCAGTTGCGGGTTGTGCTCGCACTCCAGCACCTCGTCGTGCTGAACCAGTGCCTCGCCGAGCAGTTCGAGGGTCCAGACGTAGCTTTGGAGGGTAGATAGGCGTTCGTGGTCAGGCATGGGGCACCTCCCGGTTGGCGCGGGTGGCGAGGGACTGGCTGTCGATCGGGTAGAAGGTTGGGGATGGGGTGGCCGCAGCGGTTGGGCGGCGGAGAGCGGATGCGAGGATCCTGTACAGACGTGTGATGGTCATGCATGAGACTCCAAGTTAGGTTGGAACCACCACGCACTGTCGCCAAACAATGGGTGGCAGCTGTACGCAGGTTGGCGAACCGGGAACTTGGAACCCGGCAGACCCGAAGGTCTCCCGCGCACAGCCGCCATGGCACGAGGCTGCGGACGCAAAAAAACGCCTGCAATCGTGTGGGGCGCTGCTGCGCCAAGTTTATCCGGGTCGCCAAACCCGGTCGCGGAATTTGCCGCGACTGGAGGGGAATTTATTCCTTGGGGGCTTCTAGTGCAAGGTTCTTGGGGCTAGGAAATGGCGATGGAAAACGTAGGAAATGGCTTGCACGGAGGGACTGGGTGGCAACAGTACGTGGGTTGGCCGACCGGGACGAAAGGGACCGGCACACCTGAGGTGTCCCACATACTGTCACCATGATGGAAACGTGCCCGATATAGATAGCCCTACGTGTGGAGAGGGTGGCAGCTGTACGCAGATTGGCGAACCGAGGAAAAGATAACCCGGCAGACCAGATGGTCTCCAGCGTACAGCAGCCATGTCACAGCAGACGTGTGCAGGTTAGCTTAATCTGATCATTGATGAGGCCTGTTGAGATAGCTAGAAACAAAGCGCCCGCACTGCAAGGACTGCGGTGACTTCCTAGGTGCTAGTACGAAGACAGGAATCGAATGATACGTAATTGAGCCAATAAATACGGGATTTCAGCCTAAAACACCCAAACCTGTATCCCTAAAATCGATTTCACATACCCGGTGCTGGAAGGTCTCGACAGCCGGCTTAGAGTGCTCCAGTGCTCAATGACGCATTGAGCGCTTGTCCTATACCGACTATCAGCCTCGACTGCCTGGAATATTCAGCATCTAGCGTTGGCATAGCCCACCGCGCCTCGAAGCGCTCGCCCCCGTACTCAAAAGCGGCGAATTTCAGCCCGGACGGCTTGTGCTCCTCAGTGAGATCCAAGGTGTAAGGAGTGGTGACGATACTCCTGTGCTTTGAGTGATTATTCAGAGCGGATAGGTACTGATAATCTTCATGACCGGTGAGGACAGCCAGCAGTTGACGAACGTGTTCTATCGATACTTTCTTGAGAACGTTCTTCATATCGATTCTGTGCGGTTCAAGCCTCGTTGAGGCATCGAGGTTTAAACCAAGCCCGAAGTAGACCGAATGCGAAAGGATGTCAGCCATCGCGTGCATACTTTGAACGCATGCAGTGACGTGAGCTGCAGCGCGAAATCGGGCCTGACTAAAAGCCACACTCGCGTCATCAGCCCCCAAAATCAGTGCCATTATCTTACCTGGCTCAGCATGAGCGACTGTCGCCTCACTCAACAAGCGCTTAGCTTCCAAATAGTGATACTTGGCAAATGCCCCCCGCTGGACGACTGAGTCTAGGGAGGGAGCCAGTGCTTCTTTTTGGTCACGACCAAACCTCAGCTCAACCAGCTCCCTCAGGTCATTCAATTTCCAAGTATCCATCTTTGGTCGCATACCCTTCACGTGATTGCTGATTCTGGTCAGACCCACACATAGGTGGTGCTGCGCCCGCCACGCTTCGACAGTCGAAGGTCCTCATCAGCTTACCAGAGGCAGGCACTGCGAACATTGCACCTATCTGAGCACTTATGACAGCATCACCCGAGTAGCATCAAGGGGTTCCCCGGCAGCGCCATTGGACGATCGGGCTCGCATAGGCGCGGGCGAAGGCTTGCCAGTGGCCAAGGGTGAGATGAGGTGGTAGCCAAGTAACCGTTAGACAAGGATAGTTTTGGCGATGACGTACATTAATTTGCCTTGTGATCAGCAAACTTCAATTAGCGATGTCGACGAGACGGTGCTTCGAACAGCAGTACGCAAGTGTCTAGATGAAGCACGACCAGAGCCAATTCACGGCCTTGGTCTCAGTAATTGTGGACCCTACGTGGCTAGCAAGCTCCATGCGTTCCAACAAGCGATCGCTGAGTACGGCAATGCCAACCCCCCTACCAAGCGCGAACGTACTTTACAGGGGGCGCTGCGCGCTGGCAGTGACCTCGTTCATGCAGTACAGCAAATGAAGGGCTGGCTCGATGCTGAGCGACAAGATGGGGAGCTGTTCTTCATTGATGATCAGATCAGCCCGCCTTTTCATCTGAGCAAGCGGCTATCGGTGCAAGTGTCGTTCCGCTGGCGAGCGTCGCCGTCTGCGGACTGGAAGCACGGATACCTCACCTTCGTCTACGATTTCTCCCCTCAGCCCAGCTACACCCTGCCGCAGCCCAAGCGCAAACCCAGCGCAGTGCAGACTGCTAGGAATCTTGAAGACAGCCTGTACCGTGAATGGGAGCGCTTGAAGGCTCAGGCGCTGTTTTCAATGAGAGAGTTCTTCCAAGGTGGCGGCGATGGGGATGCTGTGCCAGAGGTCTTCGCGGTGAGGCCTAGTCCCTACGGTGGAGGCCTGAATAATTTCAGCTGTAATTTCTGGCAGCCCGAGAGGTTGGCACCCTAAATTTTGGCAAGCCATTATCTTCGGTCCGGTGCTAGCGCCGGTGGCTGGTATAAACGAACGTCCGCTCACCACGTCTGCGCGAACGTTCCCAAGCATCGCGACCCACACACCACACGATGACGTCGAGCCCTGCGTTGACCTAGGGCCAGAGCGTTGATCGTAGCTGGGCGATACCGTTGATCATTTCAGGAGTGGATGATGGAAAAGGAACAGTCGGCTACCAATATCTCTGATCCTAAGCCGCAAGATTTCCTGCGAGCGAGACGTCCAGAGCAATTCTCGGACTCTGTGAAGCTACAAGAATCGACCATCGACCGCTCCATGCTGGAGTATCACTTCGGGACCCTGAATAATCGAAGCCAAGAGCTTGAATTCGAGATATTCGTACGGAAGCTTTGTGAGCGAGAAATATGTCCCAACTTGGTTGCCCAGACCGGGCCAACAGCAGGTGGCGACGGTAAAACTGACACTGAGACGTATCCTGTCTCCAACCAGATCGCTTTTTTCTGGGGCTTAAACGAGGCTCCAGAATCCGAGCGATGGGCATTCGGTGTCAGCACCCAGAAAGACTGGAAGACAAAATGCACGAAGGATGTCGAGAGTATCATGTCCACCGGGCGTGGTTACGCCAGAATCTTCTGTGTCTCCAGCCAGTTCATCAAGAATAGCCTGAGGGCGCAGCTTCAGGACGACCTTTCGAAAAAGCACGGCGTCAAGGTCACGATAATAGATCGCACCTGGCTGCTTGATAAAACGTTACAACCCAAGAATCAGCACCTTGCCATCGATCATTTAGGCCTTTCAGGCAGCATTGAGAGCAAAATTCAGATCGGTCCATTCGACGCTGACAAGCAGATCCAGCTAGCAGAGATCGAACGCCAGATCGAACAGATTGAAGATCCAGGCCATTTGACGCTTTCCCAGGTCGATCTCTATACCAAACGGGCCATCATCTACAAGGAGCTAGAACGGGATGCTGCTGCCGTGGAGCATCAGTTCAATGTCGCTGTTCGGACAGCGAAAAGATTCGGTACCCCGAGGCAGTATTTCGACGCCCTTTATCAGCTGACATGGGCTGCGTACTGGTGGCTGGAAAATGCCGAGCTCTTCGAGGAAACCTTTGAGAAAGCACTTGCTGTGGCTCAAGAGACCGACAACGTTGAGGTCTGGGAAAAAGTCGTAACGTTGTTCAATCTGGTTGTCACCACTCATAGAGACGGCAAGTGCACCCTAGATGTGGTCTCCATAGAAGCCGCCATTCGAGAGCAGTTGAACTCGATAGCCGACAACGCGGATATGATCAGCAGCGCATTGCAAGCCAAGACTTCATTGGCGCTCTTGGATCTGTTGGCTGCTGAAAATGAGGAGCAGGTCAATAACACCTTCAGATCTTTGAGCGCCATCGCTGATAGTGCACATAAGCTGATTGGTTACCCTATGGCTCGTCTCGTTAACTTGTTGGAAGCTCTCGATGTGGCCTTCGGAGATCTCAAGGTCTACGAGGATCTCATGGATAAGCTCATTGATTATTCCGGCGCGCGAGAGAATAGCCGGATTAAGGCAGATAAGTACCTGAGGCGAGGAGCGCTGAGCAGCGATAAAAAGGACTATTACAGGGCGATCAAATGCTTCGGGCTATCCCTGTATGGGCTATATAGCAGTGAAAGCAAGACGGAAGTCTTCGCTGCCCTTTATATGTTGTCTCATGCATACGACAAGCAGGGCCTGCTATGGGCTGCGCGAGGAGCAGCGCTGATGGCAGCTTATGTGGTCACCGCTGACGCACTGAAGGAACAGCGAACAAGCGCTAAGCAAGCCGCTATTTACCAACGACTCATGTGGATTGAAGGCCAACTAGGTCGCATGGGTCAGTCTTTGACTTGGTATCACTTAGCTCAACTGAGCGCTCAAACTCTGGATGAAAAACCGTGGAAAGACAATCAGAAAGTAAATTATGAGGTTCTGATTGGCAAGCTATTCCTTAATTCCAATTTTTCAGACATTGAAAGAATAGCTTGGTTGCCGGACAAACTGAATCAGTTGGATTTATGGCTAAGTGCAGATGCGTTATTGGTTTGCTTAGGTCATGAAGATAAAGCAGGACCTGAAGGAGAGCCAATTGACTTTAACTTTATGAACATGTGGCGCAGTATTGATATGGGAGCACCGGTGGCCCCGCTCGACCTCTATCTGGATCGGTGGACGACCATAAGTTCCTACATCCTGGGTTGCAGGGTGTCTGTGTCCTTCCCGGTAAAATCTCCATGCATTGAGTTAGCGCAGCAATTGCTGGCCGTACTGGAAAGCTTTTGCGCACCGATGCTGGCAGATCATGCAGCGGCTACAGTGCCCGCTGTGAATATTGACATCTTATTGGAAGATGAGGATGACTTCATACTGCAGCACAGCTTCGACACCGCTGCGCAGATAACCTCTGCAGAGGTCCTCTGCTCGCCGTTCAGCATTGCCAATTTGACCGATGAACAACGAGATACTATCAGGCAATTTTATAGTGAATTCTGCCTTCGCTTTGTGTCCATCATTTGCCCTCAAATTGGCTGGCCGAAACTCGAGGAAATGCTTCGAGACGACAAAGCCCTGGAACGCGCAGTTGTCTTCAACTGCAATATAAGTTTGGACAGCTATTTCTTTGGGCGTGATATACCAGGCATCGGGTCTCATCAGGACCCTACCTGCGAATTTCACAAACCAACTCGGCGCTCAACTTGGTTTGAACACCATAAAATAGAGCCTATGGATTGGCGCCCTATATCTGATGTCCCGGAGAAGCGCCCAAAACATCCGTTTAATTTTTCGGTAATGAAACACAGAGAGCTTAAAGTGGTTTCTCTTATTCAGGCGAGCCTGTGGGATCAAGCCGGCTGGAAGGGCTTAGGCTTTCAAACATGCGAAGGCGAAACTCCTCTACTTATATTTAATTTTGAAAACGCAGCTATTGGAAACAAAATATTTGAGAATATTGCAAAAACCATTGGAAACAAGGACCCCAATAACTCTTTACGCATCGCATTGATACGAGGCATCAACAGGCAGAATCCTGCGCACTATCGCGTAGCAGTCACGAGCAATATTGATCGATCTGAGGACGAGACTTCTAAAGTCCAAACCGCTCTCTCTAGAATTCATACCATGACACCAAGTTCCTCTGTAAACATTGACAGATTCTTGAAAGACTATGAGGTGCATAAGAAGTGCTATGTTGCCACGGTGAACCCCGAAGGTAAGCTAGTCAGTCACGTAATAACTTCCGGGGTTGTTATCATGCATGCTTGGGAAATAGATGAAAACGATCAGGAGATTTCGGCCATTAAGCCAGACGACGATATCCTTATTCCGGCAGGCGTGGAAAATCCTCCAATAAGTCGAGCGCTTAAGAAAATTCGTTCATTTGAAGCCAGATAGGGTTTGCCACCTGTGCCAGGCGTCCCATCAATGACGCCTGAAGTTTGGTGCCTTTGCGATAAACGACGAATTCGGCTGAAATTAGGTTGGTCTGAGTCTTGACCCCAAAGGAGACTGACTTATTTTTCAGTAGAATATTCAAAAATAGACTCGTCCCATTTCCGTCAACTCTTTAAATAATAAATCAGGTCATACGCAATGAAATTTCTCGACGACATACTGCAGTCAATATCTGGAAATACAAAAACAAAGATCGAAGATCCGTTTATCGGCGCATTCTTAGGCTCATGGATAATATGCAACTGGGATAATTTAGCACTACTGATATGGGGTGAAGGAACCCCCGCGCAACGCATCACTACCATTAGCAAATACTATCATGACTTAAAGATATTTGAATTCAATTCGCTCATAGCAGCTCCTCTCACTATGACAGCATTATTCATCTTTGCCTTTCCATGGGTATCTCTCGGCCTAAAATTTTTGCAACAATTTGCAAATGAGCGCCTACACGGACAAGCAGTGTCAATCGAAATTAGTAAAATACAGCAACAAGAAGCACTAAACAAGCAACGACTGTTAGCTGATCCAGAAAAGGAATTTTTAGGACAAAATGTTAAACTAGACATTGAACGAAGAAAAGAGCTAATTGAACAACTTAAACTCAGAACATTGCGATTCAAAGAAAAAACCGAAACAGCGAAGGCCACATCAGAAACTGCTGCCGCAGCAGCCGCAGAAGCGAGAAGTCGTGCGAATCAAGCTGAGTTAGAAGAGGAGAAAAAGAAGGCGAATGCTGATCTTGAGAAGCAAAGATTTGGCGTAGTGAGCGCTCAACTAAAATCAGCACAGGCATCAAATCGATTCCCATCCGCTTATAGCCTGATGCTGAAAATCGAAGAAAGTCTTAAAGACGACGACATTCAGTTGTCTCTAGCTGGACTAGGGGAAATCGTAGCAATGGTATTTGGCTACGAAAATTTCCATTCATTGATACACGACGAGAACTTCAACAACAAAACCTTATCTCTGGTTTCCTATATATACTACGACCGAGAAGAATTTGCGTCAGCACTCGAAACGATTGTGCAAAACGAAACCTCTGAAAACGAGAATCTCGACTCTGACACTCTGTTTTATCACGTAACTTCGACCATTGAGAGCCTTGAGTATAAACTACTACCCCACGATCAAGTCGAAGAAGTTTGCAGAGAAATTTGCGAGAGCATGAAATATGAATTACTCAACAGCGATGAGTTATCAGGCCCTATTGCTGAGTCGGATACCATTTATGATGAAGTTGAAATCAGCGACCTAGATGACATAACATTTGCCAATGGATTAAGCGTCACCTTCTCTGGTTCGGCTAGTGGCAGTCACCGAAAGGAATATGATGTCCCTGGGCGTGATATAGAATTCAGCGTAGAAATCAAAAGCGCTGTAATCGTCGGCACGAAAGGCTTGGAAAAATTTGAGCGTGGTGATTTGTCAGCAAATTTGATTGACTACTACGAGCCTGAAAGCGAAGCAGATGAAACCTAGACAATCCGCATTTTCTTAATGGAGCCGGAGAGAGTACCCAATGAGACCGTACTCCGGTTTGATCTCGTAGCTGCTCGTTAGCCCAGGGGAAGTTCTGAATACACTCAGAAATTAATTCAAATCCGGCCCTGTCATGATTAGTGCAGACTCTAGTTCCGTTTCAAAAAAGGCGTCACAGATATTTCTATAGAAAAGCCAGTGATAAATGGAGTCCAATGTATTTTCTGTCGAGCCAGCTGTAGAAGTATAGAATCGAATGGTTTCAGCCAAAACTCCATTGTGTAATCAGCACACCCAAAAACATGGACTACCCTTGGTTTCTTTCCAAAGAAAATCCCGACTTTTAGCCGGGCTTCGTGTAACGTAATTTTTATCACACGCTCTTTTCTTAGGCTACAACCATGATCTCGTTCTGTCGCTTAGAAGCCTCGACCAGGACGGCTGTGTAAACGCGCTTCTTCTCGTCAACTTTCGCATTGCGAATGAACTCAGCGAAGGGGCTTTTGACCTTCTCAGAACGCGACTTGAACGGATTCATGAATACCTCCTCCCCAAGCATAGCAACCAGCCACTCGCAGGCGAAACGCCTTGCCCGACCTAAAAAGCAAAAAACCGCCCGAAGGCGGTTCATCAGCCCGATAGGGTAACTAAACACTATCGACATTTCTGGTGCCGGAGACAGGAATCGAACCTGCGACCTTCGCGTTACGAGTGCGCTGCTCTACCGACTGAGCTACACCGGCGTGTTGCGCAACGTACCATTGCCGTGCTCGTTACGCAAACCCCTGTTTCACCTCACTTTCACGGCGCCTTGCAGCCATTCGGCGCGAGGTCTTCCTCCACCGTGGTCACGCAGCTCCACCCCGCCTGGGTGCGGGCCAGGGTCACGGTCTTGCCCAGCACATTGGCCGGTGCGTCGGCCAGGGTGCAGGCGATGCTGGCGGTGCCGTCGGCCGCCGTGCCGCTGGCGGTGATCGCACAATGGGCGGTGGCGGGCTGGCCGCCGAGGCTGGCGACGTCGGGCACGTCCTTGCCTTCGTTCAGGCGGATGTCCATCGGCGTTTTCAGCGCGGAGATTTCCAGCAGCGCCGCCGCGGCTTTGGCCCGGGCCTGGTGGTTGGTGTACATGGGGATGGCGATGGTCGCCAGGATGCCGATGATCGCGACGACGATCATCAGTTCGATCAGGGTAATACCTCGTTGCCCTTTCATGAACGGTCTTCCTTCGTAGTACATGGAGGCGCGGTCGGCGCATTTCATCTTGGGTTGCGCCCCGGCCGGCAGGCGCGCAGTAGGCCTGAACCGACACCTTTTGTCACCCCTGCACGGCAGGGCGTCATCTTCGCTGAACTACTCTAGTGAGCGTCATGGAAACGCGCCCGCCCTCGGGCCCGGCAAGCTGTTACGGGGCTTGTCGCCGCACTGCAAAGGACCTTCGCATGCCACCGTCTACCCGCCTCTACGCCTGGGAGGGCATCGATGCCTCCGGCACTCGTCAACACGGCCAGCAACCGGGGCGCAGCCCGGCATTCGTGCAGGCCTGGCTGCAACGCCAGGGCATCCGGGCCACGCGGGTGAGGTTGGCGGGTGGGTTGCAGTGGCGTTGGCCGCAGCGGGCGGGCAAGGCGGATGCGCCGGGGTTCAGCCGGCAGCTGGCGACCTTGCTGACGGCGGGGGTGCCGTTGTTGCAGGCGTTCGAGGTGATGGCGCGCAGCACGGTGGACGGCGGCATGGCGGCGTTGCTGGCGCGGTTGAAGCAGGATGTGGCAGCAGGGCTTGGGCTGGCGGAGGCGTTGCAGCGGCATCCGGCGTGGTTCGATGCGCTGTACTGCAACCTGGTGCGGGTGGGCGAGCAGTCGGGCACGCTGGACCGGCAGCTGGAGCAGATGGCGGGGATGCTGGAGAAGCGCCAGGCGCTGCGGCAGAAGGTGCGCAAGGCGATGCTGTATCCGGCGCTGTTGCTGCTGACTGGGCTCGGGGTGGCGGCGTTGTTGCTGCTGGAGGTGGTGCCGCGGTTCCAGGGGTTGTTCGCCAGTTTCGACAAGGCGCTGCCGGCGTTCACCCAGTGGGTGATCGATTTATCCACAGGGCTGGGCAATCACGTGGGGTGGTTGGTGCTGTTGATAACTGTATTGGGGGTTGGCGGGCGGGAGGTGTATCGGCGGCATCTGCCGGCGCGGCTGTGGATGGTGCGCTGGGGGCTGCGGGTGCCGGTGGTTGGCACCTTGCTCGGGCAGGCGGCGTTGGCGCGGTTTGCGCGCAGCCTGGCGACTTCTTATACAGCGGGCGTGGCGTTGCTGGATGCGCTGGCAACGGTGGCGCCGGTCAGTGGCAACTGCCTGCATGAGCGGGCGATCCTGGCGTTGCGCCAGGGCGTGGCCAATGGGGCAAGCCTGCAACAGGCGATGGAGGCGGACGGGCTGTTCCCGCCACTGCTGCGCCAGCTGGTGGCGGTCGGCGAGGCCAGCGGCACCCTCGACACCATGCTGGACAAGGCCGCGCTACATTACGAAGAGCAGGTGAGCCAGGCGCTGGAGCAGTTGACCACGCTGCTGGAGCCGGCCATCGTGCTGATCCTCGGGCTGCTGGTGGGGGGCCTTGTCGTGGCGATGTACTTGCCGATCTTCCAGTTGGGTAGCCTGATCTGAACATGAATGCCTGGGCCGTCGTCGTCGATCATCCGCCGTTCTTCTACACCCTGGCCGCGGTGCTGGGTCTGCTGGTGGGCAGTTTTCTCAATGTGCTGGCGTACCGGCTGCCGCTGATGCTCGAGCGCCAGTGGCAGCGGGAGGCGCAGGAGGTGCTGGGGCTGCCGCCGGCCGAGCACGAGCGCTTCGACCTGTGCTTGCCGGCGTCGCGTTGTCCGCATTGCCAGCGCCCGATCCGGGCGTGGGAAAACATTCCAGTGTTGAGTTACCTGGCCTTGCGCGGGCGTTGCTCGGGGTGCAAGGCGCGGATCAGTGTGCGTTATCCACTGGTGGAACTGGCCACCGCCCTGCTGTCGCTGCTGGTGGCCTGGCATTTCGGGCCGGGCGTGGAGGCGCTGGCGGTGATGCTGTTGACCTGGGGCCTGATCGGCTTGAGCCTGATCGATGCCGAGCACCAGTTACTGCCGGATGTGCTGGTGCTGCCGCTGTTGTGGCTGGGGCTGGTGGTCAACGCCTTCGGGCTGCTGGTGCCGCTGGCCGACGCGGTGTGGGGCGCGGTGGCGGGTTACCTGAGCCTGTGGACTGTGTACTGGGTGTTCAAGCTGGTGACCGGCAAGGAGGGCATGGGCTTTGGCGACTTCAAGCTGCTGGCCATGCTCGGGGCCTGGGGCGGTTGGCAGATTTTGCCGCTGACCTTGATGCTGGCCTCGCTGGTTGGGGCGCTGATCGGGCTGACGCTGGTGCGTCTGAAGCGCACGCAGATGGGCGCTGCACTGCCTTTCGGGCCTTATCTGGCCATTGCGGGGTGGATCGCATTGCTCTGGGGTGATGAAATAGTCGCTTCTTACCTGCAACTGCTTGGAACCTGATGAGCACAGCGCCTTTCACCCCCTGGATTCTCGGCCTGACCGGCGGCATCGGCAGCGGCAAGAGCGCCGCCGCCGAGCGGTTCGTCGAGCTGGGCGTGCACCTGGTCGACGCCGACCAGGCCGCGCGCTGGGTTGTCGAGCCGGGGCGCCCTGCCCTGGCCCGTATCGTCGAGCGCTTCGGCCCCGGCGTGTTGCTGGAGGACGGCCAGCTCGACCGTGGCGCCCTGCGCCAGCAGATCTTCGCCGACCCTGCGCAACGGCAATGGCTGGAGCAACTGCTGCATCCGCTGATCGGCCAGGAGATCTTCAGCTACCTGGCCAAGGCGGAGACGCCCTATGCGGTGTATGTGTCGCCGCTGTTGATCGAGTCGGGGCAGTTCAGCAAGACCCAGCGCATCCTGGTGATCGATGCGCCGACCGAGTTGCAGGTGCAGCGCACCCTGCAACGCGACAACACCAGCCCCGAGCAGGTGCAGGCGATTCTCAAGGCCCAATTGGCCCGGGAAGAACGCCTGCGCCATGCCGATGACGTGGTGGTCAACGATCGTGACCTGCAATCGCTGCACGACGAGATCGACCGCCTGCACCACTTTTACCTGACTTTGCGAGGAGGCCAGCCATGAGCCAGCCGATGACCGTTGATTGCCCGACCTGTGGGGCGCCCGTGGAATGGGGGGAGAAGAGCCCGTTCCGGCCGTTTTGCTCGGACCGCTGCAAGCTGATCGACCTGGGGGCCTGGGCGGCCGAGGAGCATAAGATCGCGGGGGCCGAAGAGTCCGAGGATGAGTTGTATTCGGGGGATCTGGAGCCACGGCATTGAGGCAGACGTTTGTGGATCTCTGATTGGTTCAGCATTGTTGGGGCCGCTCTGCGGCCCTTTCGCGGCACAAGGCCGCTCCTACAGGGGAATGCGATCGCCCCAGATGACATCACCGCTCTTCATCCTTCCACGGCGCCTGCAAATAACGAGTGCGGTTGAACGTCTCCAACCACTCGGGGCAGAACACCACCAGTGCACTGATCACCGTGCCATTGATAAACGCCTCGGGGAACATCATCAGCCAAAGGTAGCCAACAAAGTCGCTCAGCCACTCGGGCATGGCGAACCGCTCGTCCATCCACAGCAACCCCAGCCCGGCCGCCAGGCACACCATCACGGTCAGCGCGGCAGGGAAGAACCCGCAACAGAAGATATACACGAACAGGTTACGCGGCTGGGCACGCTCGACCAGGATCGCGCACACCTCGGTGACCAGCACCGGCAAGCCAACGATCAGCAGGCCATTGACGCCAATCGCGGCAAGGTCCTGGCGGCCCAGCAGCAACAAGCCAAGCTGGGCAAGAAAGCCGCCGAGCACCGCCAGCGGCCAGTCCAGCAACAGGGTGACGGCAGTCATGCCAATGAAGTGATACGACACGCCGGTGTCGAAATCGCGCCGCACCAGCCACAGCACAAACAGGCAAAACACCGTGCCAAACAGCAGGTGCTGGCGGCGGGTATCGGTGAACAACTCCACCCAGCGCGTGCGGCTGGCGGCCCAGACCAGCAGGGGCACGTAACCGAGCCAGCCAAGGGTGAGGCTGGTGCTGGACAAGACCTGTGCGCTGATCACCTGAACAATATCCCTGTCGGCCATGTGGACAAGCCTGAGTCTACACCCATTCTCCCTTTCGTCCGGTTGCTATAGGCTGACACCTCCTTTCGCTGCAGGACGCATCCCCAATGACCGAAGGCATCAACCTGCCCTTGCTGCTGGGCGCGCTGTTCAGCGCCACCGCGGGGGTACTGCACCTGATGGTCATTGCCGTGGGCCCGCGCTGGTACCGTCTGTTCGGCGCGGGCGAACGCATGGCCCGGGCCGCCGAACAAGGGCGCGCCTACCCTGCCCTGGTCACCCTGGTGATCGCATCGGTACTGCTGGTCTGGGCCGCCTACGCGCTGTCGGCGGCCGGTGTGATCGCGCCACTGCCTTTGCTGATGCCGATCATCTGCCTGATTACCCTGGTGTACCTGGCCCGTGGCCTGCTGGGGCCGCTGTTGCTGGCCGGCACCGGGCGCAGCCGGCGTTTTATCGCGGTCAGTTCGGCCATTTGTGTGGGTGGCGGGCTGCTGCACCTGTTCGGGGTCGTGCAGCAGTGGCTGACGCTGGGCTGATTCCCACGCACAAACAGCATCTTACCGTCATCAATTAGCGACTAAGCTTGTCCCCATGGATGACTCAGACTACCTGCGCCTGCTTACCATCCAGGCCGAACAAGCCAATGCGTTCCTGTCCAATGCCCGCAAATGGGAACGCGAGCGTTGGGTCTGCCAGCGCCTGCTGCAGGGGCTGAACATTCCCTACCGCAGCGAGGACTTCACCCCGGCCGGGCAAGAGCCGCCGGACGTGCTGTTCCGCGACGCGGCGTTCGAGGTGTTCTTCGTGCTCGACGAGGGCCGGCGGCTCAACGACGAGTGGCGCGAAGAGCTGCAACGTCGGCGCAGCGCGTTTTCCCTGGCCCAGCTGGTGCGCCGCGAGCAGCGGCCACGGCGGATCAGCGCCCAAGAGCTGCTGGCGCGCCTGGCGCCCACGCTGCGCAAGAAATCGCACAACTACCGCGAACGCGGGCTGGACCTGGGCGAGCTGGACATCATCGCCTTCTCCAGCCTCAAGCGCGAAGTGCTCGACCTCAACAGCCATTTCCCGCCGCCGACCGAGTACCTGCGCCAGGGCTGGCGGTCGCTGTCGCTGGTGGGGCCGACCTTCGCCCGGGTGCTGTTCGCCCACCCGGACGCGCCGGATTTCCTGCGTGGCAACCTGGGACGCAGCATCGTGTTCGACGTAGGCATCAGTCTTTGATCCAGTGCCGGGTGTCTTTGCGATCACGTACACTCGGCGCCAGGGATAGAAAGCATTATCATTCGACCCATGCGTTTGCGTGAACGCTGTGGCGTACACGCAGTCACAAACGTCTATCTGACGAGGCCCACCATGACCAGCCGCCTGAATCCCGAAGATCAGCGTCGCGTCGATGAGTATCTGAGCGCCCCCCAGCATCAAGTCGAGCGCAGGCCCTTCCGGCCGTTGCTGCTCCTGTTGCTGGTGGTGGCCGTGACCATCGGTCTGGGCCTGTTGAGCCGCCTGCTGAGTGGACTGGTGCTATGAGCTGCCTTGCGCTCGCCCGCCCCTCGTGCCGGATGCGGCCGGACCTTGTGTCCACGAATTCCGTAAAACTTGTGAGATATCCTAATGACTCATCGCATCGTGATTGTCGGCGGCGGCGCCGGCGGCCTGGAACTGGCGACCCGCCTGGGTAAAAGCCTGGGCAAGCGCAAACAGGCCGAGATCACCCTGGTTGATGCCAACCTGACGCACATCTGGAAGCCACTGCTGCACGAAGTGGCGGCCGGCTCGCTGAACTCTTCGGAAGACGAACTGAACTACGTGGCCCAGGCCAAGTGGAACCACTTCAACTTCCAGATGGGCCGCATGAGCGGCCTGGACCGCGAAAGCAAGCAGATCCAGCTGGCCGCGACCCTCGACGACGAGGGCCGCGAGCTGCTGCCTGCGCGCACCATCGGCTACGACACCCTGGTGATCGCCGTGGGCAGCAACACCAACGACTTCGGCACCTTGGGCGCGGCGCAGCACTGCCTGTTCCTCGACAGCCGCAAGCAGGCCGAGCGCTTCCACCAGCAACTGCTCAACCACTACCTGCGTGCCCACGCGGGTGACGTGGCCAGCGAGAAGATCAGCGTGGCCATCGTCGGTGCCGGCGCCACGGGTGTCGAGCTGGCGGCCGAGCTGCACAACGCCGCCCACGAGCTGGCGGCCTATGGCCTGGACAAGATCCAGCCGAAGGACATGCACATCACCCTCATCGAGGCCGGCCCACGGGTGCTGCCGGCGCTGCCGGAGCGCATCAGCGTGCCGGTGCACAAGACCCTGGAAAAACTCGGCGTGACGGTGATGACCAACGCGGCGGTCAGCGAAGTGACCGAGGATGGCCTGAAGACGGCGGCCGGCGAAGTGATCCAGGCCAGCCTGAAGGTGTGGGCGGCGGGCATTCGCGCGCCGGGCTTCCTCAAGGACATCGACGGCCTGGAAACCAACCGCATCAACCAGCTGGTGGTGCGCCCGACCCTGCAGACCACCCGCGACGACAATATCTTCGCCTTCGGCGACTGCGCCGCCTGCCCGCAGCCGGGCAGCGACCGCAACGTGCCGCCACGGGCCCAGGCCGCGCACCAGCAGGCTTCGCTGCTGGCCAAGAGCCTGAAGGCGCGCCTGGAGAACAAGGCGCTGCCGACCTACGAGTACAAGGACTACGGCTCGCTGGTTTCGCTGTCGCGGTTCTCGGCGGTGGGCAACCTGATGGGTAACCTGATGGGCAGCGTGAAGCTGGAGGGCTGGCTGGCGCGGATGTTCTATGTGTCGCTGTACCGGATGCACCAGATGGCGCTGTATGGGTTCTTCCGCACGGCGATGATGATGCTGGGTAGCAAGATTGGGCGCGGGACTGAGCCGCGTCTGAAGCTGCACTGATAACAGGCCCTGCTCTCCCCGGTGGGAGCGGGCTTGCCCCGCGATAGCGACAGCCGCCATAACCTGGTGACCTGAACCGACGCCATCGCGGGTCAAGCCCGCTCCCACGCTGGCGACTTCACCTGACCACGCGATACGTGCTCTGCACAAACCCACTCTCGTAACTGGTCGTCTTCATGTGCTGCAACAGCACATCCTTCGCCAACCCGCCAAACAACGGAATCCCCTGCCCCAGCAGCACGGGAATGCGGGTGATGGTCATCTCGTCCACCAGCCCCTCGCGCAGGAACCCCTGAATCAGTTTGCCGCCATCCAGGTACAGGCTCTTCGCGCCCGTCGCCTGCAGGTGCTCGAGCAATGCCGGAATCGGCCCCGGGTGCAGTTCGACCTGCGCCGGCGCGCCCTTGGGCAAGGCCTCGAGGCTGGCGCTGACCACCACGACCCGCGTATCGGCATATGGCCACTCGCCAAAGGTCATGACCTTGTCGAACGTCCCGCGCCCCATCACCAGCGTATCGACGCCCGCCATGAACCCGGCGTAGCCATGGTCGTCGGTGGATTGGGTGGCGCCCATCAGCCAATCGAGGCCGCCGTCTTCACGGGCGATGTAGCCATCCAGGCTGGTGGCGATGAAAACACGGGCTTTGAGGGACATGCGTGGCGCTCCTGCGGGCAAAGGCCACAGGGTAGCAAGGGCGGGAATATAAATCGCGGACAAAAGAAAAAGGGCATCTCAGTCGAGATGCCCTTTTTACATGGTGGGTCGTGTAGGATTCGAACCTACGACCAATTGGTTAAAAGCCAACTGCTCTACCAACTGAGCTAACGACCCGGAAAATGGTCGGGGTGAGGGGATTCGAACTCCTGACATCCTGCTCCCAAAGCAGGCGCGCTACCGGACTGCGCTACACCCCGAGATTGGCTCCGCGACCTGGACTCGAACCAGGGACCCAATGATTAACAGTCATTTGCTCTACCGACTGAGCTATCGCGGAACTGAACTTCGGTACATCTTTACTGCTTCGAAGTCTGTGTTAGCTTCGAATTCTTTAGCTGCTTCGCTTTCGCGTTGTCGCTGCTGAGGCCGGCTATTCTACATTCTTCGTTTTGCTTGTCAACCACTTTTTTTCGTTCAACTTACTGATTTGTAAGTTGTTTTGCGATCTCCGATGTTGCTGGTGATTCGCTCAGTGCCTGACAGCGGGGCGAATATTAGGGGCACTCTGGATTTTGTGCAAGCACTTTTTTCAAAATTTTCAGCAAGTTAGGTAGGAAGCCGGAAAATCAGGGGTTTGCGGCGCCTGCACTGGCCTTATCGCGGGGCAAGCCCGCTTCCACGCATAGGGTACCTGGTGGCACCGATCAGCGTGGGAGCGGGCTTGCCCCGCGATGGCGTCGGGAAAGCCAACATAAAAAAGCCCCGCTTTCGCGGGGCTCTTCAATGACCGACGTGATCAGGCGAAGACGATTTCCTCGCCCTGCACCTTCGCAGTGATCGCCGCACCCGGCAGGAACTCGCCGGCCAGGATCAACTGCGCCAGCGGGTTCTCGATCCAGCGCTGGATCGCACGCTTGAGCGGCCGTGCGCCATACACCGGGTCGTAACCGACGGCGATCAGCTTGTCCAACGCCTCCGGGCTCAGGCTCAGGCTCAACTCGCGCTCGGCCAGGCGACCGCGCAGGCGGCCGAGCTGGATCTCGGTGATGCCAGCGATCTGCTCGCGGCCCAGGGGCTCGAACACCACCACTTCGTCGATGCGGTTGATGAACTCCGGACGGAAGTGCGAACCCACCGCGTCCATCACCGCCGCGCGCTGCGCCTCGCGATCACCGGCCAGTTCCTGGATCTGCGCCGAGCCCAGGTTGGAGGTCATCACGATCACCGTGTTGCGGAAGTCCACGGTACGGCCATGGCTGTCGGTCAGGCGGCCGTCTTCCAGCACCTGCAGCAGCACGTTGAACACATCCGGGTGGGCCTTCTCCACCTCGTCGAGCAGCACCACCGAGTACGGCTTGCGGCGCACGGCCTCGGTCAGGTAGCCGCCCTCTTCATAGCCCACATAGCCTGGCGGGGCGCCGATCAGGCGAGCCACGGAGTGTTTCTCCATGAACTCGGACATGTCGATGCGCACCATGGCCTCTTCGGTGTCGAACAGGAACTCGGCCAGCGCCTTGCACAGCTCGGTCTTGCCCACGCCGGTGGGCCCAAGGAACAGGAACGAGCCGCTGGGGCGGTTCGGGTCGGATAGGCCTGCACGGGAACGGCGCACGGCGTTGGCCACGGCGGTCACCGCCTCGTCCTGGCCGATCACCCGTTCATGCAGCAGGCTTTCCATCTTCAGAAGCTTCTCGCGCTCGCCTTCGAGCATCTTGGCCACCGGGATGCCGGTCCACTTGGACACCACTTCGGCGATTTCTTCCTCGGTCACCTTGTTGCGCAACAGTTGGTTGTCGGTCTTGCCGTGCTGGTCGACCATCTGCAGGCTGCGCTCCAGGTCCGGGATGACCCCGTACTGCAGCTCGGCCATGCGGCTGAGGTCGCCCTTGCGGCGAGCAGCTTCCAGCTCCTGGCGGGCCTGCTCGATCTTCTGCTGAATCTGCGCCGAACCCTGCACCTCGGCTTTTTCCGAGGCCCAGATCTCTTCGAGGTCGGCGTACTCGCGCTCCAGGCGGTCGATTTCCTCGGTCAGCTTCTCCAGACGTTTCTTCGCCGCTTCGTCCTCTTCTTTCTTCAGTGCCTGGGATTCCACCTTCAGCTGGATCAGGCGACGGTCGAGGCGGTCGAGCACTTCCGGCTTGGAGTCGATCTCCATGCGGATGCGGCTGGCGGCTTCGTCGATCAGGTCGATGGCCTTGTCCGGCAGCTGGCGGTCGGTGATGTAGCGGTGGCTGAGCTTGGCCGCGGCAATGATCGCGCCGTCGGTGATGGCCACCTTGTGGTGCACTTCATAGCGTTCTTTCAGGCCGCGCAGGATGGCGATGGTGTCTTCCTCGCTCGGCTCTTCGACCAGTACCTTCTGGAAACGACGCTCGAGGGCGGCGTCCTTCTCGATGAACTGGCGGTATTCGTTGAGCGTGGTGGCGCCGACGCAATGCAGCTCGCCACGGGCCAGGGCCGGCTTGAGCATGTTGCCGGCGTCCATGGCGCCCTCGCCCTTGCCGGCGCCGACCATGGTGTGCAGTTCGTCGATGAACAGGATGATCTGGCCTTCCTGCTTGCTCAGTTCGTTGAGCAAGCCTTTGAGGCGCTCTTCGAACTCGCCGCGGTACTTGGCGCCGGCGATCAGCGCGCCCATGTCCAGGGCCAGCAGGCGCTTGCCTTTCAGGCCGTCGGGCACCTCGCCGTTGATGATGCGCTGGGCCAGGCCCTCGGCGATGGCGGTCTTGCCCACGCCGGGCTCGCCGATCAGCACCGGGTTGTTCTTGGTCCGGCGTTGCAGTACCTGGATGGTGCGGCGGATCTCGTCGTCACGGCCGATCACCGGGTCGAGCTTGCCTTCCTCGGCGCGCTTGGTCAGGTCGACGGTGTACTTGTCCAGGGCCTGGCGCGATTCCTCGGCATTGGCGTCGTTCACCGCCGCGCCGCCGCGCAGGTTGTTGATGGCGTTCTCCAGGGCCTTCTTGCTGACGCCCTGGCCGAGTAGCAGCTTGCCGACCTTGCTGTTCTCGTCCATGGCGGCGAGCAGCACCAGCTCGCTGGAGATGAACTGGTCGCCCTTCTGCTGGGCCAGGCGGTCGGCCTGGTTGAGCAGGCGCGCCAGGTCCTGGGACATGTTCACATCGCCGGTCGGATTCTGGATTTTCGGCAGCTGGTCGAGCTCCTTGGTCAACGCCTTGCGCAGGCTGTTGATGTCGAAGCCGACCTGCATCAGCAGCGGCTTGATCGAGCCACCCTGCTGGTCGATCAGTGCCTGCAGCAGGTGCAGGGGCTCGATGGCCGGGTGGTCCATGCCCACGGCCAGGGATTGGGAGTCGGATAACGCGAGTTGCAGCTTGCTGGTCAGTCGGTCTATTCGCATGGGGGATACCTTCCTTTAAAGGGCAGGCGGAGCGATGGACAGCACCTGTAATGAAGAACCTGCCTGAGATGACCAATAGATAAGGGTGATTCTGGAAGATTCAAGCGTAGCGGGGTTGACAGAGGTCAGCACCAGTGACGTGTGGCAACGTGGGCCGGGTAAGGTCAGCGCGGCTGCAACCAGACCAACGAAGCAAAGCGCCCACCCTGCGGGGTACGGCGATAGGAGAAGAAGCGTGGATCACTGACCGTGCAGAAGCCACCACCATAAACGGCGGTAACGCCACGCGCCGCCAGGCGGATCCGCGCCAGCTGATAGATATCGGCCATCAGCTTGCCCGGGCGCTCACCCTCGACAAACGCGTCAGCCGCCTCGGGATGCACGGCGGTGAAGGCATCGCGCACTTCCATGCCCACCTCGAACGCCTGCGGCCCAATCGCAGGCCCCAGCCACACCAGCACGTCTTCAGACGCCAGCGCCAGGCGGTCGAGGGTGGCCTCCAGCACGCCACCGGCCAGCCCGCGCCAGCCGGCATGGGCGGCTGCCACTCGGGTACCGGCGCGGTCGCAGAACAGCGCTGGCAGGCAATCGGCGGTCATCACGGTGCAGGCGATGCCCGGCTGGTCGGTCCAGCTGGCATCGGCTTCGGCAACCACTGCGGGATTGGCGTCGGCCACCACCAGCCCATGCACCTGCTTGAGCCAGGCCGGCTGGATAGCGAATTCGTCGCTCAGGCGACGACGGTTCTCGGCAACCGCCTGCGGGGCATCGCCCACATGGTCGCCAAGATTGAAGGATTCGTAGGGCGGCAGGCTGACGCCGCCCTCGCGGGTGGTGACACAGGCGCGAACCGAGGCCGGGGCCGGCCAGTCGGGGAGGATCAGCGACTGCGTCAGGCCACTCATCCGATGAAGCTCTCGCGGTCTTGGTCGAGCAGCGACAGCAGCCACTGGAAGTCGTCCGGCAACTCCGACTTCCATTCCATGCGCTCACCCGTGGTCGGGTGGTCCAGCGCCAGGAAGCGTGCGTGCAGGGCCTGACGCGGGAAGTGCTTGACCGCCTCGACCATGGCCACGCTGGCAGCCGGAGGGATGCGGAAGCGTGCACCGTAGGTCTGGTCGCCGACCAGCGGATAGCCGACATGCGCCATGTGCACACGGATCTGGTGGGTGCGCCCGGTTTCCAGCTTGACCCGCACATGGGTGTGCGAACGGAAGCGCTTGAGCACGCGGTAGTGGCTGACGGCCGGTTTGCCGCCCTCGGTCACCGCCATGCGCTGGCGCTCGCCGCCGTGACGGCCGATCGGCGCGTCGATCTTGCCGCCGGCGATCACCACGCCGACCACGATGCACTCGTAGATACGGCTGACCGAACGCTTTTGCAGCTGGTCGACCAGGTTGGTCTGCGCCTGCAGGGTCTTGGCCACCACCATCAGACCAGTGGTGTCCTTGTCCAGGCGGTGCACGATGCCGGCGCGCGGCACGTTGACGATGTCCGGGACATGGTGCAGCAGGGCGTTGAGCAAGGTGCCGTCGGGGTGACCGGCCGCCGGGTGGACCACCAGCCCGGCGGGCTTGTTGATCACCAGGATCTGGTCGTCCTCGTAGACGATGTCCAGCTCGATGTCCTGAGCCACCCATTCGCCCTGGGCCTCCTGCTCGGCTTCGAGGGCCAGGATGGAGCCGGTGTGGACGGTGTCGCGCGGTCGCAGCACCGCGCCATCGACGGTCAGGCGGCCATCCTTGATCCACGAGGACAGGCGCGAACGCGAGTACTCGGCGAACAATTGGGCGGCGACCTGGTCGAGGCGTTGGCCGCCCAGTTCGGACGGGACCTCTGCGCTAAGTTGAATGATCTCGGACATGCTCGAATCGACGGGCGTTCAGCCTTTGGTTTCGGCTGCGCGCTTGTGGTTAAATACGGCTTCTTTTGCCCCGGGGTTTGGCCGGGGGCGCTCATCATAACAGGACGGCACCGCCCAAGACAGCGGCCGTCAAAGGGACGCAAGCCGCCATGCAAGTGAAACACCTGCTGCTGATCGCCATCCTCGGGCTCACCGCTGCCTGTTCCTCGAACAAGGAAGTCATTGACGAGAACCTCAGCGAGGCCGAGCTGTACCAGCAGGCGCAGGCCGACCTGGACAACTCCAGCTACACCAGCGCCGTGAACAAGCTCAAGGCCCTGGAATCGCGCTACCCGTTCGGCCGCTACGCCGACCAGGCCCAGCTCGAGCTGATCTACGCCAACTATAAAAACTCCGAGCCCGAGGCCGCCAAGTCCGCCGCCGAGCGCTTCATCCGCCTGCACCCGCAGCACCCGAACGTCGACTACGCCTACTACCTCAAGGGCCTGACCTCGTTCGACCAGGACCGTGGCCTGCTGGCGCGCTTCCTGCCGCTGGACATGACCAAGCGTGACCCAGGCGCCGCCCGCGACTCGTACAACGAGTTCGCCCAGCTGACCAGCCGCTTCCCCAACAGCCGCTACGCCCCGGACGCCAAGCAGCGCATGATCTACCTGCGCAACCTGCTGGCCTCCTACGAAATCCACGTGGCCAACTACTACCTGAGCCGCGAGGCCTATGTGGCCGCCGCCAACCGTGGCCGCTACGTGGTGGAGAACTTCCAGGAAACCCCGTCGGTGGGCGATGGCCTGGCGGTGATGGTCGAGTCGTACCAGCGCATGCACCTGGACGAGCTGGCGGCCACCAGCCTCGAGACCCTCAAGCTCAACTACCCGAACCACCCGAGCCTGGTCGATGGCCAGTTCGTCGCCAAAGTGGATGAAAACGGCAACCGCTCGTGGCTGTCCAAGGCCACCCTGGGCCTGATCGACACCCAGGCGCCACTGCCACCGGGCGAGACCCGCGCCAACCAGGACGTGGTCAAGCAGTTCCAGGACGCCCGTTCCGAGATTCCGCAAGAGCTGCTGCCGAAGGACGAGAACGGCGACCCGATCCTGCCGGAAGGTCCGAAGGAAGCCGAGAAGGACCGTTCCTGGTTCAGCTACATGACCTTCGGTCTGTTCGACTGATACCACGCACGCAAAGAAAGGGAGGCCCGAGGCCTCCCTTTTTTCATGCCTGCGTCCTAGACTGTCGGCTTCTTTTCTCGACAAGCTGGACACCATGGTTCGCCTACTCTTCTGGATCGCCCTGATCGCCGCCGCGTTCTGGCTGTGGCGCAAGTTCAAGACCAGTCAGCAATCACCTGCCGAGCCGCGCCTGCAGGATCCGCTGAAGATGGTGCGCTGCGCCCATTGCGGCGTGCACCTGCCCAATGACCGGGCGTTGTCGCGGGGCCAGGAGTGGTACTGCAGCCAGCAGCATCTGGAGCAAGGGCCTGGCCAGCAACGCTGACAGCCTACGCGCCCTCTGTAGGAGCGGCCTTGTGCCGCGAAAGGGCTGCGCAGCAGCCCCCAGGATTCAGCGTTGACGCGATGATCGCCGGGGCCGCTTTGCGGCCCTTTCGCGGCACAAGGCCGCTCCTACAGGGTGGGACCGCAAACTCAGCCCAGACGCCCCCCAGGCGCATACGGCGCCGGATCGATAATCGGCTCGCGCCCCAGCAGCAAATCACCAAACAGCTGGCACGACGCCGGCGCCAACACCAGCCCGTTGCGGTAATGCCCGCAGTTCAGCCATAACCCTTCATACCCCGGCACCGCGCCGATATACGGTATGCCTTCGGGCGAGCCAGGACGCAGGCCAGCCCAGTGCCCCACTACCTCGGCCTCCGCCAGCGCCGGCAGCAATTCCACCGCCGAGGCCTTCAGGCTCTCCAACGCATCCCCGGTCGGGGTCTTGTCGTAGCCGGCATGCTCCAGCGTGCTGCCCACCAGGATATGCCCGTCGCGGCGCGGGATCGCGTAGCGCCCCTTGGCCAGGACCATGCTCGGCAAGAAGTCCTCGGCGCACTTGAACAGGATCATCTGACCCTTCACCGGCTCCACCGGCAGCGTCAGCCCGAGGGTCTGCAGCAGGTCACCGCTCCAGGCTCCGGCGCTGAGCACCACATCGTCAGCGGCGATCACACCGTCCTCGGTCTGCACACCGGTAACGCGACCACCTTCATGGACGAACCCGCTGATCTGGCAATGCTCGCGCAGGGTCACGTTCGGCAGCGCCTGCAACGCGGCCTTCAGCGACTTCACCAGGCGCGGGTTGCGCACGTTGGCCACGCCCGCCATGTAGATGGCATGGCGGTAACCCGGGCCAAGCACCGGCACGGCGCCGTAGGCCGCCGAGATATCCACCGCACTGAGCGGGCGTTGCTCGCGTGCGGCCCAGGCCAGGGCCTCGGTTTCGTCTTCCAGATCCAGCCAGTACAACCCGGTGGTGTGCACCTCGGGGTCGACCCCGGTGCTGGCGAACAGGCGCTCGCCCAGCTGTGGATAAAAATCCTGCGACCAGTGCGCCAGGGCGGTCACCGCCGGGCTGTAGCGCCAAGGGTACAGCGGCGAAACGATCCCGCCACCGGCCCAGGACGACTCCCGACCCACCTCGCCCTGGTCGCACACCACCACCCGGTCGACATCCGCCGCCAGGTTGAACGCGGTCAGCAGGCCGATGACACCGCCGCCGACAATCACTACTTGCTTGCTCATGGTTCGATCCAACACCTGAAGTAATTCCACGGCGCCTGGGCACCTCATGATCTTCAGCTTCCCCAGCACACCTCGTCGCCCGCGCCCGTGTGATCGCGCACGCCCGCCTGGTCGAGCAGGAAGTCGCCGCAGCGGTCATCCGCCATGAAGGCATCGGGCACACGGCTGGCGCGCAGGCTGAACCGGTCAGTGTCGCGCCAGGCCTGCAGGCGGTAGTAGCGTGTGCCCGCGGGCAACACGGTGGTCAGCTGCTCGTTGTCGGCATAACCGCCCACGCGTGCGCGGTGCTGCTCCAGGCGCAATGCCGCGTCCTGCAGCAGGCCGAGCGCTTCGCTTCGTGCGGCGCGGCGCAACTGGTCGCTGTAGCTGGGGTAGGCAATGGCTGCCAGCATGCCGATCAGCGCCACGACAATCAATAATTCGATCAGACCAAGGCCGCGCTGCATCTCAGCCCTCCCCCAAGCGCTGACGCCAGCTGATATGCTTCACCGCGCCGTCATCATCGATGGCATAGACCGCCTCCAGCAGTTGCCGCCCGCGGGCTTGAAGGCCCACCGCCGTCACCCGGACCAGCGTCAGCCTGTCCCCGACGGGCTGACCCGCGACACGCAGGCTGTCTCCCAGGGTTTGCAGGTAAACGAAGCCACTGCGGGTCGCCAGCCAGGGTGGAGAAGGCTGCGGATCAGGTGGACTGGGTGGCGGACAGGCCTGGCATCGGGCAGGGATGCTGCCTGCGAGCAGTTCTGCGCCCTCGATCAAGGCAGCCTCAGCCTGCTCGAAGGCTCGCGCGCCGGCCAGCTGATCGCCTGCTTGGCGCTGCTGCAAAAGCGCCTCGCGCATGGCCAGGGTTGCCAGCAGGCCGAACAGCAGGCTCAGGACCAACGCCAGCAACAGCACAACGCCACGCTGCCCCGTCACGACCCGGCTCCCGGGTTGCGCAGGGCCACGCTCAGTGAATGGCGCTGCTCGAGGCCATGCTGCCGGTCATACAAGGTCAGGCGAATATCCAGCCGCTCACCCGCACCCGCCTCGACACGGCTGACCTCCAGCGCGCGCACCTGGTCGATGAGGCTGGCATGCTGCGCATTGCTGGTGAGCATCAGACTGCCATTGCGCACCCGATAGGTCACCCGGCGCACCGGCAGCGCCAGCAACTCGCCGTCCCCGACGTGCTGCCCGGGCTGCACCCGCGCCCAACTGCGGCAGTCGCTGAGCACGGTCCAGTCCGGGGTGCCGAGCAACCCGGGCAACTCGGCGCCGACCAGGGTCAGACTGTCGCCGGTGACCTCTATGGGCGACGCGAAGGCCTGGGCCGCGCCAGGATCGGCAAAGTCCTCGGCTTCAAGGCGCAGACACCCGAACATCCCCGCCTGGCGGATATCCTCGGCCATTCGCTGCAAGGCCAGGCGGGCGTCATCCTGCAGGCGCGCCGCCGCGCCCTGGAGTTGCAAGGCCTGATACGCCGAGACGAATACCTGGCCGGCGGCCACCAGCAGCATCAGGCCCAGTGCCAGGGCCAGCAGCGCCTCGACAAGGCCGAAACCCACCTGCCGACGGCTCATGGCAGCACCCTGCCCTGCACGCTCAGCGACTGCCGCCCCTCTCCCATGCCCCGCCAATCGACGTCCAGCACCAGCACGCCCGCGGCCAGGTTCATGCGCCCTTGCGCCGCACCACCGAGCTCTTGGGTCAGGCGCGACTGCCAGGCCGCTTCCTCGCCCGCCTCAAGCGCCCCGGCGGCCCTCACGCGCTCCAACATGCCCTGAGCCAGTTGCAACACCTGCGTTTCCCGCCGAGCGCCCTCGACGGCCTGCAGCCCTCGCACCTGCAAGGCCGCCGATGCGAACAGCCCCAGCGTCAGCACCGTGACGGCCAGCAGCACCTCCAGCAGTGTCATGCCCCCTTCCCTCGCCCCCATAGTCCCCTCCTGGGATCTTTCCTAGGCCGCAACCCGAACCGGCCGACTGGCGCCCTTGCCGGGCGTCCTGGAAGCTACAGAGAAGCACTTCCAGGGAGGAATGCAGCGTGGGGCAACAAGGCGTAACACTGATACAAATGATGTTCGCACTGGGCGTGCTGAGCCTTCTGACACACCAGGGCATATCGGCCTACGGCAAGTTCAGCGATGAGCTTTACGTCGGTGCCGTGGCCAGGGAGCTGGCACAGGCCCTGCGCGGCGCCCGTAATCAGGCGGCGCTAAGGCACCAGGCCGTGCTGGTCAGGCCGCTGGAGGAGGATTGGGGCAAGGGCTGGCGGGTCGTGCTGGAACAGGATGGCGAGCTGTTGCAGACGCATCGACTGCACAGGCCGCTGAGGATTGCCACGACCTCGGACCGGGTCGTGAGGTTCAGCGCCCGGGGGGCGCCGCTGGGGGTGGGTTTTGTCGGTACCACGCTGGACATCTGCCCACGCACCACCCTCGACAGCCGTCATCAGGTGGTGCTCAGCCCCAGTGGCCGGGTCAGCCTGCGCAGCGACGAGGGCCGCCGCTGTGCACCGGACTGACTCAGATCGAGCGGACCCGCAGCTCCTTGGGCATGGAGAAGGTGATGTTCTCCTCGCGCCCGTCGAGCTCTTCGGCGCCGGTCGCGCCCCAGGCCTTGAGCTGGTCGATCACGCCACGCACCAGCACCTCGGGCGCCGAGGCCCCGGCGGTGATGCCGATGCGCTCGGCCCCGTCGAACCAGCTGCGTTGCAGGTCCTCGGCGCCGTCGATCAGGTAGGCCGGTGTGCTCATGCGCTCGGCCAGCTCGCGCAGGCGGTTGGAGTTGGAGCTGTTGGGGCTGCCGACCACCAATACCACGTCGCACTCGTCGGCCAGTTGCTTGACGGCATCCTGGCGGTTCTGGGTGGCATAGCAGATGTCGTCCTTGCGCGGGCCGCCGATGTTCGGGAAGCGTTCGCGCAGGGCGTCGATCACCCGGCTGGTGTCATCCATCGACAGGGTGGTCTGGGTGACGAAGGCCAGGTGGTCAGGGTTGCGCACCTGCAGCCTGGCGACATCGTCCTCGTCCTCGACGAGGTAGATGGCACCGCCATTGCTGGCGTCGTACTGGCCCATGGTGCCTTCGACTTCCGGGTGCCCCTCGTGGCCGATGAGGATGGTCTCACGGCCGTCGCGGCTGTACTTGGCCACCTCGATATGCACCTTGGTCACCAGCGGGCAGGTGGCGTCGAACACCTTCAGGCCACGGCCGGCGGCTTCCTGGCGCACGGCCTGGGAAACGCCGTGGGCACTGAAGATGACGATGACGTCGTCCGGCACCTGGTCCAGCTCTTCGACGAAGATCGCGCCACGGTTGCGCAGGTCCTCGACCACGAACTTGTTGTGCACCACTTCATGGCGCACGTAGATCGGCGGGCCGAAGACTTCCAGGGCGCGGTTGACGATCTCGATCGCCCGGTCGACCCCCGCGCAGAAGCCGCGCGGGTTGGCGAGTTTGATTTGCATGCTCGGCTCCAGGCTCACACGGCCTTCACGTCGAGGATCTGCACCTCGAAGTTCAGGGTCTTGCCAGCCAGTGGATGGTTGAAATCGATGGTCACCTGGTTGTCGTCGAACGCCTTGACCACGCCCGGAAGCTCGGTGTTGGCGGCGTCGTTGAAGATCACCAGCAGCCCTTCGGACAGCTCCATGCCTTCGAACTGCGAGCGCGGCATCACCTGCACGTTCTGCGGGTTGTGTTGGCCGAAGGCGTTCTCCGGGGCGATGCTCAGCTTGCGCTGGTCACCGGCCTTGAAGCCGAACAGGGCGTTCTCGAAGCCCGGCAGCAGGTTGCCGTCGCCGACCTTGAACGTGGCCGGGGCCTTGTCGAAGGTGCTGTCGACGGTGTCGCCGTTTTCCAGGTGCAGCGCGAAGTGCAGGGTGACTTCGGTGTTCTGGCCGATGCGGGTCTCAGTCATGGACGGCTTCCTCGGACTTCTTGCTCTTGAACATGTCCAGCGCCAGCATCACCGCGCCCACGGTGATCGCGCTGTCGGCCAGGTTGAAGGCCGGGAAGTAGTAGCGGTTCTGCCAGTGCACCAGGATGAAATCGACCACATGGCCCAGCACGACGCGGTCGTACAGGTTGCCCAGCGCGCCGCCCAGCACCAGGGCCAGGGCCACCGCCAGCCAGGTCTCGTTGCGCCCCAGGCGCTTGAGCCAGACCACCAGCACTGCGCTGACCACCACGGCGATCAGCGCGAACAGCCAGCGCTGCCAGCCGGAGCTGTCGGCCAGGAAGCTGAACGCCGCGCCGGTGTTGTAGGCCAGGGTCCAGCTGAAGTAGTCGGGGATGACCACGATCTGCTGGTACATGGTCAGCGCGCTGTCGAAGTACAGCTTGGTGGCCTGGTCGAGGACCAGGACCACCAGGCTCAGCCAGAGCCAGGCAAGGCGCCCGAAGCGCCCTGCAGGAGCATTAGGCATAGTGGCGCACCTCGCCCGAACCGCTCAGGTTGTCGACGCAACGGGCGCAGATCTCCGGATGCTCCGGGTGGCTGCCCACATCGGCGCGGAAGTGCCAGCAGCGGCCGCACTTGGCATGGCCGGACTTGACCACTTTCAGCTTGAGGCCTTCGACTTCGGTTGTCACGGCATCGGCCGGCGCCTGGACGAACGGCACCACGCTGGCGGCCGAGGTGATCAGCACGAAGCGCAGTTCGTCGCCGAGCTTGTTCAGGTCGGCGGTCAGGCCCTCTTCGGCGAACAGGGTAACTTCGGCCTGCAGGTTGCCGCCGATGACCTTGGCGGTACGCTGGTTTTCCAGCTCCTTGTTGACCGCGGCTTTAACAGCCATCACGCGGTCCCAGTAGGCACGGTCCAGCTCGGCGTCGGCCGGCAGTTCGGCCAGGCCCTGGTACCAGGTGTTGAGCATCACCGACTCGTTGCGCTCGCCCGGCAGGTACTGCCAGATCTCGTCAGCGGTGAACGCCAGGATCGGCGCGATCCAGCGCACCAGCGCCTCGCTGATGTGGTACAGCGCGGTCTGGCACGAGCGGCGGGCGACACTGTTGGCGCCGGTGGTGTACTGGCGGTCCTTGATGATGTCGAGGTAGAAGCCACCCAGCTCCTGCACGCAGAAGTTGTGGATCTTCGAGTAGACGTTCCAGAAACGGTACTCGCTGTAGTGCTCTTCCAGCTCGCGCTGCAGCAACAGGGTGCGGTCGACCGCCCAACGGTCCAGGGCCAACATGTCTTCGGCCGGCAGCAGGTCGCGGGCCGGGTCGAAGCCGGACAGGTTGGAGAGCAGGAAGCGCGCGGTGTTGCGGATACGCCGGTAGGCATCGGCGCTGCGCTGCAGGATCTGTTCGGAAACCGCCATCTCGCCGGAGTAGTCGGTGGCCGAGACCCACAGGCGCAGGATGTCGGCGCCCAGGGTGTCGTTGACCTTTTGCGGCTCGATGGTGTTGCCCAGCGACTTGGACATCTTGCGGCCGTTCTCGTCCACGGTGAAGCCGTGGGTCAGCAGCTCGCGGTACGGCGCGTGGCCGTCGATGGCGCAACCGGTCAGCAAGGAGGAGTGGAACCAGCCGCGGTGCTGGTCGGAGCCTTCCAGGTACAGGTCGGCGCGCGGGCCGGTGGCGTGGCCGATGTCGTGGGAGCCACGCAGCACGTGCCAGTGGGTGGTGCCGGAGTCGAACCACACGTCGAGGGTGTCGGTGATCTTGTCGTACTGGCCGGCCTCGTCACCGAGCAGCTCGGCGGCGTCCAGCTTGAACCAGGCCTCGATGCCTTCCTGCTCGACGCGCTTGGCGACTTCTTCCATCAGCTCGACGGTACGCGGGTGCAGCTCGCCGGTCTGCTTGTCGAGGAAGAACGGGATCGGCACGCCCCAGTTGCGCTGACGCGAGATGCACCAGTCCGGGCGGTTGGCGATCATCGAGTGCAGGCGCGCCTGGCCCCAGGCCGGAACGAACTTGGTCTCTTCGATGGCCTTGAGCGCGCGCTCGCGCAGCGGCTCGCCAGTGCTCGGCTGCTTGTCCATGCCGACGAACCACTGCGCGGTGGCGCGGTAGATCAGCGGGGTCTTGTGGCGCCAGCAGTGCATGTAGCTGTGGCTGATGGTCTCGGTGTGCATCAGCGCACCGACTTCGCTGAGCTTTTCAACGATGGCCGGGTTGGCCTTCCAGATGAACTGGCCGCCGAAGAACGGCAGCGACTCGACGTACACGCCGTTGCTCTGCACCGGGGTGAGGATGTCGTCGTTGACCATGCCATAGCGCTTGCAGGTGACGAAGTCGTCTTCACCGTAGGCTGGCGAGGAGTGCACCACGCCGGTACCGGCGCCCAGCTCGACGTAGTCGGCCAGGTAGATCGGCGACAGGCGGTCGTAGAACGGGTGGCGGAAGTTGATCAGTTCCAGGGCCGAGCCCGGGGCGGTGGCGATGATCGAGCCTTCCAGGTTGTAGCGCTTGAGGCACGACTCGACCAGCTCTTCAGCCAGCACCAGCAGGCGCTCGCCGGTATCGACCAGGGCGTACTTGAAGTCCGGGTGGATGTTCAGCGCCTGGTTGGCCGGGATGGTCCACGGGGTGGTGGTCCAGATCACGATGGCGGCGGGCTTGGTCAGCGCGCCCAGGCCGAAGGCGGCGGCCAGCTTGTCGGCATCGGCCACCGGGAAGGCGACGTCGATGGTCTGGGATTTCTTGTCGGCGTACTCGACTTCGGCTTCAGCCAGGGCCGAGCCGCAATCGAAGCACCAGTTCACAGGCTTGAGGCCCTTGAACACGAAGCCTTGCTTGACCATCTCGGCCAGGGCGCGGATTTCACCGGCCTCGTTGGCGAAGTTCATGGTCTTGTACGGGTTGTCCCAGTCGCCCAGCACGCCCAGGCGGATGAACTCGGTCTTCTGCCCTTCGATCTGCTCGGCGGCGTACTCACGGCACAGTTCGCGGGTGCGGTCGGCGGTCAGGTGCTTGCCGTGGGTGACCTCGACCTTGTGTTCGATCGGCAGGCCGTGGCAGTCCCAGCCCGGCACGTACGGGGCGTCGAAGCCGGACAGGGTCTTGGAGCGGACGATCATGTCCTTGAGAATCTTGTTCAGCGCATGACCGATGTGGATCTTGCCGTTGGCATAGGGCGGGCCGTCGTGCAGGACGAACTTCGGACGATCCTTGCCAATCTCGCGCAACTTACCGTACAGGCCAATACTGTCCCAGCGCTGCAGGATCTGCGGTTCGCGCTGAGGCAGGCCGGCCTTCATGGGGAAGGCGGTGTCCGGAAGGTTAAGCGTGGCTTTGTAGTCGGTCATTTCAGGCTCTTCGTTAGCGGTTGAGCGTGCCAGTGGGCACGTGCGGCGGCGATGTCCGCGTCGATCGCCGACTTCAGCGCCTCCAGGGAGGCGAAACGCTGCTCTTCACGCAGCTTGTGGTGGAATTCCACCGTCAGGCGCCGGCCATACAGGTCGCCGGCGTAGTCCAGGAGATGAATCTCCAGGTGAGGACGCCCGTCACCGGCAACGGTGGGGCGCACTCCGATATTGCCGACACCCGGCCAGGCCTTGCCGTCGATCTCGATGCTGGCCAGGTAGACCCCGGACAGCGGCACGCGACGACGCTTGAGCTGGATGTTGGCGGTGGGGGTGCCGAGCTGGCGGGCCAGCTTCTGGCCATGCAGCACGCGCCCGGTGATACGGTATGGACGCCCCAGCAGGTGCTCGGCCAGCTCGAAGTTGCCTTCGGCCAGGGCCTTGCGCACTTCGGTGCTGCTGACCCGCAGGCCGTCCTGGATCACGGTATTGGCCGCCTCGACGCTGAAGCCGTGGCGTTTGCCGGCTTCGGTGAGGAAGACGAAGTCGCCGGCGCGGTCGCAGCCGAAGCGGAAGTCGTCGCCCACTTCGAGGTGGCGCACGCCCAGGCCGTCGACCAGCACCGCCTTGACGAACTGCTCGGCGCTGAGCTGGCTCAGGCGCTGGTTGAACGACAGGCACAGCACCCGGTCGATGCCCTCGCCGGCCAGCAGCTCGACCTTGTCGCGCAGACGGGCCAGGCGCGCCGGGGCGCTCTGCGGGGCGAAGTACTCGCGCGGCTGCGGCTCGAAGATCACCACGCAGGTGGGCAGGCCCAGTTCCTGACCGCGTTCGCGCAGGCGTGCGAGGATCGCCTGGTGGCCGCGGTGGACCCCGTCGAAGTTGCCAATGGTGGCGACACAGCCCCGGTGCTCGGGGCGCAGGTTGTGAAGACCTCGAACCAGCTGCATAACGCGCTTCTTGCTCATAAAGTGGCCGATTATAACCACACCCGGGCGCTGGTGACAGGCAGCAGCGCCCCCATGGGGCGTGGAATGCGAAAAACCGACGCCTGACCCCTCTCGCGCCTCAATGCAACGCCTTGCGGGCGAAATGCCGAGGGCGGAAACCACACAGGAACAGGCAGCCGAAGTAGGCCACCACACCCGCCGCGATCAGGCCGCCGAGGCGCAGAAAACGCGCGAGCATGTTGCCCTGTTCCCAGGCCGGCAGGTAGTGCATGCCCAGCAGCAGCACACCCGACATCAGGGTCACGGCCAGCACCAGCTTGAGCAGGAACGCCATCCAGCCCGGCTGCGGTTGGAACAGCTGCTGGCTGCGCAGCTTCCAGTACAGCAGGCCGGCGTTCAGGCACGCGCCCAGGCTGATGGCCAGGGCCAGCCCGGCATGGGCCAGCGGGCCGATCAGCACCAGGTTGAGCAATTGGGTGCAGACCAGGGTGAAGACCGCGATCTTCACCGGCGTGCGGATATTCTGCTGCGCATAGAAGCCAGGTGCCAGTACCTTGACCAGGATGATCGCCAGCAGGCCCACCGAATAGGCAATCAGGGCGCGCTGGGTCATGGCCGCGTCGAAGGCGGTGAACTTGCCGTACTGGAACAGCGCCACGGTCAGCGGCTCGGCGAGGATGGCCAGGGCCAGGGTGCAGGGCAGCACCAGCAGGAAGCACAGGCGCAGGCCCCAGTCGAGGATCCGCGAATACTCCTCGCGGTCCTTGTTGGCATAGGTCTTGGCCAGGGTCGGCAGCAGGATGGTGCCCAGGGCCACGCCGAGCACGCCGGAGGGCAGCTCCATCAGGCGGTCGGCGTAGTACATCCACGACACCGAGCCTGCCACCAGGAACGAGGCGAAGATGGTGTTGATGATCAGCGAGATCTGGCTCACCGACACCCCGAGGATGGCCGGCAGCATCTGCTTGAGCACGCGCCACACGCCGGTGTCGCGCAGGCTCAGGCGAGGCAGCACGAGCATGCCGATCTTTTTCAGCGCAGGCAGCTGGTACAGCAGTTGCGCCAGGCCACCGGCCAGCACACCCCAGCCCAGGGCCATGATTGGCGGGTCGAAGTACGGCGTCAGCAGCACGGCGAAAGCGATCATCGCCACATTGAGCAGCGTGGGGGTGAACGCCGGCACGCTGAAGCGGTTCCAGGTGTTGAGGATCGCGCCGGCCAACGACGACAGCGAGATCAGCAATATATAAGGAAACGTCACCCGCAGCAGCGAGGTGGTCAGCTCGTATTTCTCCGCACTGTCGACGAAGCCCGGCGCGGTGGCCCAGACCACCCACGGCGCGGCGAGGATGCCGATCACCGTGACCAGGGCCAGGACCAGGGTCAACAGGCCGCTCACATAGGCGATGAAGGTACGGGTGGCCTCCTCGCCCTGCTGGGTCTTGTACTCGGCCAGGATCGGCACGAAGGCCTGGGAGAAGGCCCCCTCGGCGAAGATCCGCCGCAGCAGGTTGGGCAGTTTGAAGGCGATGAAGAAGGCGTCGGTGGCGATGCCGGCACCGAACACCCGCGCCAGGATGGTATCGCGCACGAAGCCGAGCACCCGGGAAATCATGGTGATGGAGCTGACCGCGGCCAAGGATTTGAGCAGGTTCATCGAAAAGTTTCACGCCAGAGACAGAGGGCGCTGCCAGACAGCGTCCGAATGTGCGATACTCCCGCGCCTTCGCAGGGGAGCCAAAAATTCCCGAGTTTACAGGTCGTGCGACAGAAAGGAATATTTCCCTCCTGTTGGCTCACCACTCGGCGGAACCCTGCAGGTGGCCTTGACATCCGTTCGACTCATCGGCATGATTCGCGGCCTATTTTGTTTGCTATTTACCTAAAGTCTTTCGAGGAGCTCGACGGTGGCCAACTCACCTTCCGCCAAGAAACGTGCAAAACAGGCTGAGAAGCGTCGCAGCCACAACGCCAGCCTGCGTTCCATGGTCCGCACCTACATCAAGAATGTAGTCAAAGCCATCGACGCAAAAGACGCCGAAAAAGCGCAAGCCGCTTACGTTCTGGCTGTACCTGTAATCGACCGTATGGCCGACAAGGGTATCATCCACAAGAACAAAGCTGCTCGCCACAAAGGCCGTCTGAATGGCCACATCAAGGCGCTGAAAGAAGCTGCAGCTGCCTAAGCGACGTTCTTGTCGAAAAAACCGACCCTAGGGTCGGTTTTTTTATGCCTGCAATAACGTGTGGATTGCCTATATAAAGAAGGCCCATGGCGTGGCACCTGTTTCGCGGGCAAAGCCCACCGGCACCACGCCTGCCAACCAGCGGACCGCCCTGCCGCTCAGTCCACCGCTGCCTGCAGCCTGCCTGCCCGACGGTACGCCTGCCGGGCGAAACACACGAACAACCCTGCCATCAGCGCCAGCGCCATGGGCAGGCCATGGGGCGCCACATCCATTGCCGCGCCGCTGACCAGCGGACCGACCAGGCTGCCGACACCCCACAGCAGGCCGACACTGGCGTTGGCGGTCACCAGGTCCTGGCCCCTGAAGCGCTGCCCGATCAACACCAGCGCCAGGGTATAGATGCCCCCGGCCACCGCCCCGAGCACCACCAGCAGCGGCCACAGCAGCCAGGTCATCTGCAGCAGCCAGGGCAAGGCAATACCGATGCTCATCGCCACCAGCCCGCATACCAGGTGCAGCCCGGTGCGCTCGACCCGATCGGCCAGCCAGCCCAGCGGCAGCTGGAAGATCATGTCGCCGGCGAATACCACCGTGACCATCAGCGCCGCCACACCCACGGCAAAACCGTGGCTGCTGGCGTACACCGGCAGCAATGACAGCACCACCGCGTCGAAGAACGAGAAGAACAGCACCGCCACGCACAAGGCCGGGGCGACACGGAAGAAGCCGGCCAGGCCGAAGCTCTTCTCACCTTCGTCGCCATGCTCGACATGGTCGTTGGGCACGGTGAACAGGATGCACAGCAGCGCCAGGCCGTAGCAGACGGTGACCACGCCGGTCAGCCATGGGCTGTCGGCGCCGAGCAGCGCCAGCAGTGCCGGGCCGAGCACCTGAAAGCCGGTGAAGCTGGTGGCGTACAGGGCCATGATCTTGCCGCGGTTGTGCTCCGGGCACAGCTCGTTGACCCACGATTCGCCGAGGATGATCGCGATGCCCATGCCGATGCCGAGCCCCAGGCGCAGCAGCGCCAGCCACAGCATCGAGTCGAAGGCCCATTCCAGCAGGGCGATGCTCAGGGTGCACAAGCTGAAGCTGAGCAGGTAGATGACGCGCCGGGTCAGGTGTCGGCAGCAGGCGTCGACCATGAAGGCCGAAAGCATCATGCCCGCCGCCGGGATCGCCGAGATGATGCCGATCTCCAGTGTCCCCGCCCCCGCCTCGTGCAGGCGCAACGACACCAGTGGCAGGCTCGCCCCGAGGCTGAAACCGACCACCGACACGGCGAACAACAGGCCCACCAGCAAACGCATGTTCATGTACCACTCCTTGCAAGCCGGCGCGCAGGGGCTCTGGCCCTGGCCGACTGGAAAATCCGCTGAAAGATGTTCGAACGCAGGCGCCCGCGATCACGCCGCAAAGGCGCGGGATGCAGGGGCGCGGATCAGTTCAGGGCAAGGTGTGGCGAGAAGGTGAAGGCGAACAGCACGCTGCGTCGACGCTTGAGCACCGTGTCGCTCGGCCACGCGCGGCGCGCTGTCGGGGCGACAGGCTGGCGAGCGGAGCGGAAGACATCGGTACGGCGCATTGCATTGACTACGCAGGGATTGAGGAAGCGGCACTCTAGGCCAGGACAACCTTGGCCGTCAATTGGCTGACTGAGCTTGATTTTGGCCTGAGTGACGCTCACCGCATTCAAGGCTGCCAGGAACCAGTGGTCTAGAGTCGCAAGCATGTACTAGCAATTCTGCCAGTTGTCGAGGCAGCCCCATCCCCTTAAAAATTGGCCACAGTTCATGCCTCTCCATAGAGCGCCCCATGGAAAATCCACTCGCAAGCAAAGCGCTACTGGCCACGGACATGCAGGGCTCGGTACTGCTACGACACGCCAGGGGAAATCACAATGCAATCCCGTATTGCGCATACGGCTACACCCCGTTGAATCCTCAACAGCTACTATTGGGATTCAACTCAATACGGATTGAGCCTGCCGGAATCTATCTGCTTGGCAATGGATACCGTGCATTTCACCCCATCTTAATGAGGTTTGGTTCGCCGGACACCGCCAGCCCATTCAACGCAGGTGGAATCAATGCGTACGCTTACTGCCAATCAGACCCAGTCAATCGGACAGATCCCGATGGTCACATGATACGCCGTATCCGAACCCTTCTCGGAGGTCGCGATCCATCGCCGGTACCGATAGCCAACACGGCGGCCCCCACACTCTCTTCTCCAGATGAAAACATACAGAGTGATTTCAACAGCGCACAACCAGCAGGCTTGCCACATTACTTTGAAGGATTCAAATCTCCTCCCCCCTAAAGTGCCGCCCCTGAGCCTGACCCCAAAAGTTTGCCTACATCAACCTTTGACTCTCCTACTTATTCCCCCACGCCGAAGCCGGGTGAAGTAGTTCTTGAATTCAGGAGCGACAAGATTGTAGAGGTCGAATCGCTGGTAGCTACTCGCAACACAAGGCAAACACTTTCCAACCAACGTTCGACTTCAGGGTTTGCCCGACTACGTGCTACCAATTCGCAGATGACACAGATACGAAACAACAGACCACTGCAAAACGATAACGGAATACTCGCAGCAGTGAATGGAAGTTGAACACTCAGCAGTATACAAACAGCGCTCAGAAAACCCGATAGCAAGAGCCGCGCACCATAGCGCGGCTCTCCTCAACTCTCTTAGTGCTTCCCAGTAGCCGGCAAAAACACCGCCAACAACCCAAACAACGGCAGGAACGAGCAAACCCCATACACATACTCGATCCCACGCAGATCAGCCACATACCCCAGCAGCGCAGCACCGATGCCGCCGAAGCCGAACATCAGGCCGAAGAAGATCCCGGCGATCATCCCGACATTGCCCGGCACCAGTTCCTGGGCATACACCACGATGGCCGAGAACGCCGACGCCAGGACAAAGCCGATCACCACGCTGAGCACGGTGGTCCAGAACAGGTCGGCATACGGCAGCGCCAGGGTGAATGGCGCCACCCCGAGGATCGAGAACCAGATCACCGCCTTGCGCCCGATGCGGTCACCGATCGGCCCGCCAAAGAAGGTGCCCGCGGCCACCGCGCCGAGGAACAGGAACAGGTGCAACTGCGAACTGGCCACCGACAGCTGGAACTTCTCGATCAGGTAGAAGGTGAAGTAGCTGGTGAAGCTGGACATATAGAAGTACTTGGAGAACACCAGCAAGCCCAGCACCACCAGCGCCAGGATCACCCGCTGGCGCGAGATGCCGTGGGTGGCCTGCACCGCCTTGCGCGCCGTGGCCTGGTTGAGGTGCTCCTTGTACCAGCGGCGCAGCATCAGGGTCACGGCGAAGAAGAACAACCCGGCCACGCCGAACCAGGCGACATGGGTCTGGCCGAAGGGAATCACGATCGCCGCCGCCAGCAGCGGGCCGAGGGCGGAGCCGGCGTTGCCGCCGACCTGGAAGCTCGACTGCGCCAGGCCGAAACGCCCACCGGAAGCCAGGCGGGCGATGCGCGAGGTCTCGGGGTGGAAGGTTGACGAGCCGATGCCCACCAGCGCCGAGGCCAGCAGGATCATCGGGAAGCTGCCGACGAAAGCCAGCATCACGATACCCACCAGGGTGCATACCGTGCCCAGCGGCAGCAGGTTCGGCGTGGGCCGCTTGTCGGTGAAGAAGCCCACCCACGGCTGCAGCAGCGAGGCGGTGATCTGGAAGGTCAGGGTGATCAGGCCGATCTGGGCGAAGCTCAGGTTGTAGTTGGCCTTGAGCATCGGGTAGATCGCCGGCAGCACCGACTGGATCAGGTCGTTGATCAGGTGCGCCAGAGCGCAGAAACCGATGATGCGCATCACCAGCGGCGTCGCCTGGTTTGCCGGGCTGGTGACACTGGAAGTGGTGGTACTGCTGATGGCCATGGGCTGGATGTCCGTCCGCGGGTTGGGATCCGATTATCGTGAAACAAATAGATACGAAGCTACCTTTTTATTTTGCCGAGCCTTCCATCCGACACGTACTTGTAAATAATTCTCAATATAATTAGCATCCTTCTCCTCTTCCCTGTAAACGCTGGGCAAAACCGCCCTCCTCCTGCGAGCAGACCGATCCCATGAGCCCGATGCCCGCCTTGCAGCCCACGCCCGACCCCGAGCAGGAAGCCTTGGACTGGTTCTCGCGCCTGCGCCAACCCGGCTGCGACGAGGCCCTGCGCCAGGCATTCGCCAGCTGGTGCCAGGACCCGCTCAACGCAAGGGCCTATGCCCAGCTCGAAGCCTACTGGCAGCAATTGCAGGTGCCGGCGGCACGCCCGCGACCACGCATCGCCAAGGTCCGCCGCAGTCGCGCAGGGCTGTGCCTGGGGCTGCTATTCCTGCTGCTGGTGGGCGCCCTGGCCTGGCTCTACTGGCCGTCGATGCAGCGCCTGGGCAGCGAACTGCACACCGACAGCGGCGAGCGCCGCAGCGTGCGCCTGGCCGATGGCTCGACACTGCACCTGGACAGCGCCAGCGCGATGAATGTCGACCTGCGTGGCCGCACCCGCCAGCTGCACCTGGTGCAGGGGCAGGTATACCTGGAGGTGATGCTCGATGGCCGGGCCATGGAGGTGCAGGTCGACGACACCCGCATCCAGGTGTTCGGCACCCGCCTGCAGATCGCCCGCCATGCCGACTACGACGAACTGGTGGTGTTCGGCGGCAAGGCTGCGGTGTTGCAGGGCGGCGACCAACGCCTAGTCAATGCCGGCGAACGGGTGACGTTCAGCGAAAGCCGCATCAATCCGGTCGAGAAGATCGATGCCAAATTGGCCGATGCCTGGCGCAACGGCCAATTGAAGGCCAGGAACCTGCCGTTGAGCGAGGTACTGGAGCGCCTGGCCGATTACCGTGGCCAGCGCGTCTGGCTGCTGAACGAGCAAGCGGCCTACCAGCGCGTCAGCGGCGATTTCGACCTCGACCACCCGGCGCAGAGCCTCGAGCGCCTGGCCGCCGACCAGCAACTGCGCCTGCACAACCTGCTCGGCCACTGGCTGATCGTGCGCTGAAGCGCCCTTCCCGGCTAAGTTTTTGAAAGGTTGGCAATTTTTTTTAAAAACGTTGTTGACAGGATCGCGATTCGAGCTAATAATGCGCGCCAAGTTGGCTACATAGCTCAGTTGGTTAGAGCATAGCATTCATAATGCTGGGGTCCGGGGTTCAAGTCCCTGTGTAGCCACCACCTTTTAAAAGGGCTTATCGAAAGATAAGCCCTTTTTCTTTGCCTGCGAAAAAGCTACTTCACGCCTGCCACCACCACGGCCAGCCCCAGGCCGATCAACGCCACGCCGATAACCCGATCGACCACCACCTGCCGCTCGATCATCGCCCGACGCAGCAGGTGATTGGAGAAAAACACCGCCACCAGGCTGAACCACACCCAGTGGGCGAACGACATGAACGCACCATAGGCGAAGTCCAGCGCCAGCGGGCTGCCGGGCTGCACCACCTGGGTGTAGGCACTGACCACGAAGAGCATGGTCTTGGGGTTCAGCGCGTTGGTCAGAAAGCCCGTGCGCAAGGTGCTCGCCACATTTATCTCGCTGTGCGCCAGGCCGTCGAGGCTTATACGCGTGGTATTGGTCAGCGACTTGTAGCCCAGGTACACCAGGTAGCCCGCCCCCACCACCTTCATGGCCAGGAACAGGGTCGGGCTCTGGCTGATGATCACGGCGATGCCGAGCACGGTGTACAGCACATGCACCTGCACGCCCAGGGCGATGCCTACCGCTGCCGCGAGACCGGCCTTGCGGCCCTGTGCATAACTGCTGCGGGTGACCATGGCGAAGTCGGCGCCGGGGCTGATGACGGCCAGGAGGGTGAAGAGGGCGACGGCGATGAGTTCGTTCACAAACAGGTATCCTCGATGAAAATTCACGGAAGATGGGATTATCCTGTTGCCTTGAACGGGTAAAAATCGATTTATAGTGAGGCTAATCTGCTAGTTTTACTCACCTATTTGCATTGAATCGACCGGCCTATCGCGGGGCAAGCCCGCTCCCACGCGTGCTTCACGCTGCACTTGTGGGAGCGGGCTTGCCCCGCGACAGGGCCGGAACAGGCCAGCCCATGAAACTGCCTCCCCTCACCGCCTTTCGCTACTTCGACATCGCCGCCCGCACCGAAAGCTTCGTGCGCGCTGCCGAGCACCTGCACGTCACCCACGGCGCCGTCAGCCGCCAGGTGCGCCTGCTCGAGGAAAGCCTAGGCGTGGAACTGTTCGAACGGCGCAACCGGGCGATCTTCCTCACCCGCGCCGGACGCGACCTGCAGGCCACCACCCAGGCGATCTTCGAGCAACTGGAGGGCGCCGTGCAGCGTCTGCACCAGCAAGCTCACGACAACGTGCTGGTGGTGTCCTGCGAGCCAACCATCGCCATGCGCTGGCTGATTCCGCGCCTGCCGCGCTTCCATGCCCGGCACCCTGACCTGCAACTGCACCTGGTGGCGGCCGGCGGCCCGGTGGACTTCGCCCGCGGCGGCATCGACCTGGCCCTGCGCCGCGATGACTTCCACTGGGACCGCCAGCTGCACAGCCTGCAGATCTGCGATGAGTGGATCGGCCCGGTCGCCACGCCGGATCTCAAAAGCCAGCGCCTGCTACACAGCGCCACCCGCCCCGACGCCTGGGCCACCTGGCTGCGCCTGAGTGGCCAGGACTTGCGGCAAACGGCGCGCAGCGACTTCGAACACTTCTACCTGTCGATCCAGGCCGCCAGCGCGGGCATGGGAATGGCCATCGCCTCGGCGCTGATGGTCCGTGACGAACTGGACAACGGTCAGCTACAGGCGCCGTACGGCTTCCTGCGCGATGGCTCCGGCTACCACCTGCTCAGCCCGCAGCCGCTGGATGACGGCAGCAAGCGCCAGTGTTTCGCGCAGTGGGTCGGCGACGAGTGCCGGGCCTGCCTGGCTCACCTGGGCTTGCTGCAGAACGACGAACCGGCACTGCCATCACCGCCCCAGGTGCGATAGCCGGCCGTGTCGAGATGGATACGCCCGGAAGGGTAACGGCCCAGCCCCATGTTCCAGGCCTGGCCGTGCTGCTGCCAGAAGCGGCACAGCGGGCTCGGGTCGGCCCAACGCGGCAGCAGCAGGTCGACGGCGAAGGCGCGCATGTGCGCGCTGCTTGGCGCGCCGCCAGCACAGGCATTTAGTCGAGGATCGCGGTAGGCCGACACCACTTCGAACTGACGCAGGATGCCCTGGCGGTCCAGGGTCTGGATCAAGGCCAGCGTCGAGCGTACCGCCGGCCAATGGCTCGCCGGCGGCACCGCGAAGGGCGAGGCGTTGCACAGTCGCCAATCCGAGGCCGAGCGCAACAGCTGATGGATCGGCACCACGCCATACAGCCGGGCGTCCACCAGCATTTCACGAAACCTGCGGTTCTCGTGATCCCCGGCCCACCGGGCGAACATCCACACATCGCGTTCATCGGCCTGGACCGCACCGAGCCCGATCAACGCGCTAGCCAATAGCCATGTCCTGGCGCTTTTCATTCCCCCTCCTCTTCGTCCACCATGGGCGCGCCCGCCGTCCTGGCGGCCACTGACAAGGAGTTAAGCATGCACAAGATTGCTGTATCGGGCCTGGCCGCCCTCGCCTTCAGCGGCCTGGCCATGGCCGACGCGCAGATCGACCTGGGCGATGCCCAACGGGTCACCCGGTTGTTCGCCTACCCCAACAACTGCAACGTGATCTGCTACCGCGACTGGACACTCGAACAGACCGTCGAGCACTACCTCACCCAGAGCGTGCAGCGCGATGGCTACGCCAACGCCAAGGTCTCGGTGAACCGCGACAACGACAAGCTGCACGCCAGCATCACCGGCGTGCCGGCCAGCTACAGCGAACCCCTGCGCAAGCTGCTCGACAGCGGCGACCTGGCCTACCAGGGCGCCACCCGCCTCAACCAGAAAGGCGGCTGGGACTACAGCTGGTACCTGTTCCTGCCCCTGGGGATGGCCCTGGAGAACCGTCGCAGCATTGAGCTGCTGCATTTCCCGCCGGACTACTCGCTGACCCGCTATCAAGACTACCTGAAGTCCAACACCACCGACCGCTGGGCCGAGCTTCTGACCTTCAACGGCGTCGAGGCCACCCAGACCCCGGCCTACCAGACCATCGTCGACATCGCCCCGATCGCCGCGCCGGCCAGCGCGGGCAAGGATCTGGAAGGGGTCTACAGCTACTTCAACGACTACCAGGTGCGAATGGTCAAGGAAGTGGCCCTCACCCACGACGGCAAGACCGCCTTGCCGATGGTCGCCTTCGGCGCGCCGGTGCGCGCGTGGATCCAGCAGCAGTACGGACCGAAGGTCAACGTGCTGGGGCTGGTCAGCATCGCGCCGGAGCCGGACAGCGCCAAGGTGCCCGTGCTCGGCGCCAACCACCCGAGCGCGATCTGGTACGCGGCCGATCCGAAAAGCTACGACGGCGACCAGGACAAGGCCGACGCCGCGGGCCTGAAGATGATGGGCCAGGACCTCTCCGCCGCCTGCTGGCAGGCCGGCATGGGTCGCAACCCGCAGGCCGACGCCACGCTCACCCTGCAGGCCTGCACCAGCAAGTGGCAGGTGACCCAGAAGAAGCAGACCTGCGAGCTGTTCTACCGCACCATCCGCGACATGACGCCGGAACAGGCGGCGGCCAAGTGCAATACCGGGACGGTGACGCGCAGTCTTCGCGATCTGCGCAAACCCTTGGAGACGAACGAGACCGACCAGGCGCTTTGAGCCGCCCAGTCGATCGCTCCAGGTAGCCTGGACCAAAGGGGCGACTGCGCCCCTTTGGCGTCACACGCGGTTAGAAGCGCTCATCACGCAAGGCCGGCAAGGTGATGTCACGCACGTAGCTGGACGACGACAGGCTCAGCATCATCCGACACACCTGCACCACATCGTGCACGGGGATCAGCGTCCCCTCCCCGCGCCGCTCGGCCTGGGCCAGCGGCACATCCAGGCCGTCCTCGGTATTCAGGTAGCCCAGGTTCAGGCAACTGACGCCCAGGCCCTGGTCGCGGAAGCCTTCGCGCAGCGCCTCGGCAATGCCGCGCAGGCCGAACTTGCTGGCGCCGAAGGTCACCTCTGGGCGCCCGCTCCCTGGCAGGCCGGAGGTCGAACCGGTAAGAATGATCCGTGGCCGGTCGCTTTGCAGCAGCACCGGCAGCAGCCGCTTGATCAACAACAGCGGCGCGGTGATGTTGGTGTCGACCATGCGCTCGATCTGCGCCTCGTCGTCGTCGAGGAAGCTGTAGCCCTCGTCGAAGGCCCGCGCCTCCCAGATCCCGACGTTGTAGACCAGCACATCCAGCCCGTCCCCGGCCACCGCCTCGTGGATAATCGCGGCGGCCTGGCGCGGCTGGCCGAGGTCGGCCTCGATCCAGCGTACCGCGCCCGGCAACGCCGCCGGCCGGGTGCGCGACACCCCGACCAGCGTATCGCCCACGCCACCCAGGCCCTGCACCAACGCCCGTCCCAATCCCTTGCTCGCACCGACCACCAGAATTCGCATCGAATCACTCCCTATGGACTGCGCCAGATAGTACCCTGCCCCACCCAGTAATTCAGTCGGAAATACCAGGACACCGTGGACAGAGATCAACTCGAACGCAACCAGATTCCCCTCTACTTCGTCGCCGTAGTGCTGGCCGCCGCGCTCGGCCTGCTGGCACCGGGCGCCGCCGATCCGCTGGCGACGCTGGTGACTCCGGCCATCGCCGTACTCATGTACGCGATGTTCCTGCAGATCCCCTTCCTCGACCTGCGCGCAAGCCTGGGCAACCGGCGCTTCATGGGCGCGCTGCTGCTGGCCAACTTCGTGCTGGTGCCGCTGTTGGTGTGGGTCGGTACCCGTAGCCTGGTCGAACACCCCGCCGTGCTGGTCGGCGCCTTGCTGGTGCTGCTGACACCGTGCATCGACTACGTGGTGGTGTTCACCCATATCGGTAAAGGCGATTCGCGCCTGACCCTTGCCGCCACGCCGGTGCTGCTGCTGGTGCAACTGGCGCTGCTGCCCTTGTACCTGGCGCTGATGCTCGAAGGCGCCGGTAGCGTGGAAATCTCGCTGGCACCCTTTGTCGAGGCGTTCGTGCTATTGATCGTATTGCCGCTGCTGCTGGCCATCGCCAGCAGCGCCGGGGCGCGGCGCTCGGCCCTGGTCGCGAAATGGAACAACGCCTGGGCCTGGCTGCCGGTGCCGGCCATGGCGCTGGTACTGGTGGTGGTGATCGCTTCGCAGATCGGCGTGGTGGCCAGCCGTCTCGACGACCTGCTACCGGTGCTGCCGGTGTATGTCGGTTTCGCCCTGCTGGCACCGCTGCTCGGATTGCTCGCGGCGCGGCTGTTGCGGTTATCCACAGGCGAGGCCCGGGCGGTGACTTTCAGTGCCGCCACGCGCAACTCGCTAGTAGTGCTGCCGTTGGCGCTGGCGTTGCCAGAGTCGATCCGGGCGCTGGCGGCGGCGGCGGTGATTACCCAGACCTTGGTGGAGCTGGTCAGCGAGTTGATCTACATCCGCGCCGTACCGGCGTTGATTCGCCGTTAGGCCAGTTGCAAGCGCCACTGGCCGCAATGGCTGAAGCGCACCTCGGCCAGGGGTGGCACATCGATCCGGTGGAAGGACGCCAGGGGCGCAGCCAACGCATGCAGCATCGCGGCGCGGATGACAAAGGGGTGGGTGATGGCGAGCCACTGGCCAGGCACCAGCGCGCTGTCCATCCAGCTGGCGACGCGCTCGCACAAGGCGGCGATCGACTCACCGCCGTGCGGCGTGGCATACGGGTCGGACAGCCAGGCCTGGAGGGCGTCTTCGTCCAACTGCTTGAGAAGCAGCCCCTTCCACTCGCCCAGGTCGCAGTCGCGCAGCCCCTCATCGACAGTCGCGCTCAGGCCCTCGGCCGTCTGGCGGGCACGCAACTCCGGCGCGCTGAGGCAACGGGCGGTTGTCGATAGCGGCGCCGAAGGATCACGCAGCGGCTCGTCATCAAGCGCGAAGCGGCCTACCCGCTGCGCCTCGGTGCGGGCGTGGCAGACCAGGGTGAGGTGAATGGGTTTCATGGCTGGCGCACGCCCTCCCGCAAAGCAGGGCCACCCAGGCGGGCGGCCCGGCATGCATCACTTGCCGATCTGGATCTTCGGCGCCCACTCCAGCCAGGCATCCTCGGGCTTGTCGAACAAGGCGAAGGTCTGCTGCGGTCGCGCCGGGTTGCCCATCTGCTCGCCGTCCGGCGTGGCGAAGGCGATGCCGCCCTCGATCAGGGTCTCCACCGACTCGGTGCGCACCGTGGCGCCCTTGAACAGGCCCCAGTCGAAGCCGAAGCCGCTGCTGTTCCAGAAGCGGCTGCCGCCGCGCACCAACCCGGCGTAACGCGGCTCGATCAGGATGTGGATAAGTACCCGGTCGGCGGTCTGGCCCAGCTCGAAGCCGGTGACCCTGCCCACCGTGACCTCGCGGTAGGTCACCGGCACGCCCGGCTTGATCGAGCCACGGCGCGCCGCGCTCAGGGTCAACGGCAGGCCGACCTCTTCGCCTTTCACTTCCGGCGCATCGCTCAGGGCGATGAAGTCACGCTGCGGCCCCTTGTCCTTGAGCGCCGGCAGCACCTCCAGGTACTGGCCGCCGATCAGCGTGTCGAGGTTCTGGGTACGCACCAGGCCCAAGGCCGGCTTGACCACCCAGAACTGGGTGCCGGCACGGGCGATGCGCTCGGCCGCCTGGGTGATCCGTGCACGCAGCACCACGGCCTGCAGGTCGGCGGTCAGGTCGACACTCTCGACACTGCCCACATCCAGCCCACGGAAGCGGATCGGCGTGCCCGGTTTCAGGCCCTCGGCGCGCTCCACGCGAATGGTGACCAAGGTACCGGCACGGTTGGCCGCATCCTGGCTTTCATGCAGTCGGAAGCGCGGAATACGGCGCTTTAGCGGCACATCCGGTTTCGGCGTATCGAAGGCGATGCCACCGGCCATAAGCGTCTGCAACGACTCGCTCTTGACCTGGATCCCCGAGAGGCCGCCGGTCAGGGTGATGCCACTGGCATTCCAGAAGCGCGAGGAGCCGTTGACCAGGTTCTCGTATTCCTTCTCGATGTGCACCCCGATCAGGATGCGCTTGCTGTTGCGGGCGAACTGGTAGCTCTGCACGCTACCCACGCGCACCTGGCGATACATCACCGGGCTGCCCACTTCCAGCGAGCCCAGGGTATCGGCGAACAGCACCATGTGTCGGCCCGGCGCCTTCAGGTCCAGCGGCGGCGCCTTGGGTCGCGCCTCGAACTCGCGCAGCGGCTTGGCACCTGGCTCACCCGGGCGCACGGCGATGTAGTTGCCCTTCACCAAAGCCTCGAGACCGGTGATGCCGGCAAGCGAGATGGACGGCTTGACCACCCAGAACTGGGTGCCTTCGACCAGGTAGTCTTCGGCCAGCGGATCGAGGGTCAGCTCGGCCATGGCAGTGGAGAGGTCGCCTTCGACTTTCAGTTCCTTCAGCGTTCCCACCTGGATACCTTTGTACAGCACCGGCGTGCGGCCCTTCTGCAGCCCCTCGAAGTCACTGAGCTTGACCTTGACCCGGATGCCGGCCTGGGCGGCATCGAAGTCTTCGTACAGGCGGAACGGCAGGCTCGGATCGGTGGGCGGGCTGTCCTTGCGGTTTTCCGGTGTGGCGAAGGCGATACCGCCGGCGACGATACTCGACAGCGACTCGGTACGCACCTTCACGCCGGATAGGTCGGCGTCGATGCTGACCCCGCTGGCGTTCCAGAACCGCGTGTGCTTGCGTACCAGGCTGGCGTAGGCCGGGGCGATGAACACCTTGATCTCCACCGTGCCCTGGTCTTCGGACAGGCGATAGCTCTTCACCCGGCCCACTTGGATCTGCTTGTAGAACACCGGGCTGTCACGATTGAGCGAGCCCAGGCGCTCGGCCTTGAGGGTGAGGTGCAGGCCCGGCTCGGAATCGGACAACGGCGGCGCCTCCTTGAGCGCAGTGAAACGCTTGGTCTGCTCGCCCTCCCCCGGATCGACAGCGATGTAGTTGCCTGAAACCAGTGTTTCCAGCCCCGAAATACCGGCCAGGCTGACACTTGGCTTCACCAGCCAGAATCGCGTGCCCTTGGTCAGGTGAGGTCCTGCCTCCTTGCGCATCTCGATGGTGGCGACGACACCGCGGTTTTCCCCCTTGTCATCCAGCACCAGGGCGACGACCTTGCCCACCGACATGCCCTTGTAGATGACCTCGGTCTTGTTGGCGACGATGCCCTCGCCACTCTCGAAGCGCACCTGGATCTCGATACCGGCATCGCTGTAGGCCTTCCAGGCCAGCCAGCCACCAATCGCCAAGGCAATCAGCGGCAGGATCCAGATGGCCGACCAGTTCGAAGCGGGGCGGGTTTTAGCCGTAGGCAAATCACTCATGGTCGTCATCCGACTCCGTGTTGTCCCAGATCAGTCGGGGATCGAAAGTTAAAGCGGCGAGCATCGTCAGGATCACCACGGTGGCGAAGGCGACGGCGCCCAGGTTGGCTTCGACACTGGCGATGCGGCCGAAATTCACCACCGCCACCAGGATGGCGATGACGAAGATGTCCAGCATCGACCAGCGGCCGATGAATTCGATGAAGCGGTACATCAGGATGCGCTGGCGCGCCGAGAGCGGCTGGTGGCGCTGCACCGAGTACAGCAGCAGGGCGATGCCGACCAGCTTGAAGGTCGGCACCAGGATGCTGGCGATGAACACCACCGCGGCGATCGGCAGCATGCCGTGCTTCATCAAGGTGATGACGCCGGACATGATGGTGTCCGGGCTGCCCTGGCCGAGGGCGCTGACGGTCATGATCGGCAGCACGTTGGCCGGGATGTAGAGCACCATGGCCGTGATCAGCAGCGCCCAGGTGCGCACGATGCTGTTGGGGCGCCGGGCATGCACCACCGCACCGCAGCGGGTGCAGGTCTGCGAGGTGCTGTCCGGCTCCTGGCGGTTCAGCTCGTGACATTCATTGCAGACCAGGATGCCTGCATCAATCGCCCGCATGGACATCCTCCCCCGACAAGGCCACCCAGATCTGGTGCGGCGACATGACCACCTCGAGCCACACCTGCACCAGCAACAGGCTGATGAAGCAGAACAGGCCCAGGCCGATGCTCAGCTCGGCCAGGTCGACCAGCTTGACGATGGCCACCAGCACGCCCATGAAGTAGACCTCGAGCATGCCCCACTCACGCAGGTGGTGATAGATACGATAGATCAGCAGGCCGTAGCTGCGGCCAAAGTCCAGGCGGATGCTCAACAGCACCATCAACTGGCAGAGCAGCTTGAGCAAGGGGATAGCCATGCTGCACAGGAACACCACCACGGCGATGCCGCGCATCTCTGAGTTGTACAGGCCAAGCACACCGCTCCAGACGGTGTCGTCGGAGGTCTGGCCGAGCAGGTGCAACTGCATGATCGGCAGGAAGTTGGCCGGCACGTACAGCAGCAACGCGGTCAGGACCAGGGCCAGACTGCGGTTGATCAGGTTGTGGCGATGGGCATACAGCTCGTAGCCGCAGCGCGGGCACTGGGCCTTCTCGTCATTTTGCAGCGTGGTCTTGCGCATCAGCAGGTCGCACTCGTGGCAGGCCACGAGCTCGTCCAGCGGCATCTGCGCGAGCGCTTCGGGATCGACAGGGTTGGGCATAAAGGCATTCTGAATGGATGCGTCGGCTCTATTCTAGTGTTCCGACTCGAATTGTGGGAGATGGCCATTATGAGGAACTGTATCGGCGTTCGGGTCACATTTTCCGCAGACAACGCTACTCCCCTGTAGGAGCGGCCTTGTGCCGCGAAAGGGCTGCGTAGCAGACCCGGTTGGTGCGCGGTCTCTGTAGAGGACCACCGTGGGAGCGGGCTTGTCGGAACGCCGCACCGCCCGGATAAGGCTAGATCAGGCCGTGATGTTATCCGGGCAT
>NZ_JABWRI010000016.1:0-112870 GCF_014268865.1 Pseudomonas sp. BW16M2
ACATCCAACCAATTGATTAACAAGAGGTTTTTCGTTTCGACTACGTCGGAAGTGGGGCGCATTATAAGGGGATCTGACAGGGCGTCAACCGTTAATTTCATTAAAGTGAAATATCGGGGGAAAACACCGCGTCAGGGCTGCCAGGTGCTCGCCACAGCCCCTGCAGCGCCTATCAGACCGAGCGCCGCCCGCGCGGCGCATCGCGGCACAAGGCCGCCCCTACATCTGTTTCGGGCCAGTCAATCCTGGGCCATCACCTGGTCCGCCTTGTTGGCCTGACGCGGTTTCGGCGTGGGCGCCACTGGTTATCCTGCCGAACCCACCTCTACTGCCCTGCGGGAATGGCCGCGCGTGGTGACGATTCCCAGGAACGAGATCACGATCGCCAGGCTCAAGGTGGCAGTCACCTCGGCACGGTGCTCCTCGGTGAACATCATCACGGCCAGGGCGCCACTGATGAACAGGATCACTGCCCAGGTCAGCCAGGGGAACAGCCACATGCGGAACTTGAGGTTGGCGTTCTCGCGCTCCAGCCGCCCACGCATGCGCAGCTGCGAAATGGCGATCACCAGGTACACCAGCAGCGCGATGGCGCCGGAGCTGGCGAGCAGGAACTCGAACACGCCCTTGGGCGCGAAGTAGTTGAGGATGGCGATGGCCGCGCCGATCAGGGTGCTGCCGAACACCGCGGCGCGCGGTACACCCACCTTGGAAGTGTTCTTCAGCAAGGCCGGCGCATCACCCCGCTTGGCCAGCGAGTACATCATCCGCGAGGCGATATAGATAGAAGAGTTCATGCAGCTGGTTACCGCGATCAGCACCACGAAGTCGACCATCAGCGCTGCGTTGGGGATGTTCATGATTTCCAGCGCGCGCTGGTAGGAACCCACCACCGCCAACTGCGGGTCATTCCACGGCACCACCGAGATGATCACGAAGATCGACAATATATAGAAGGTGCTGATGCGCCAGATCACCGAGCGGGTGGCCTTGGCGATATTGCGCGCCGGGTCGCTGGACTCGGAGGCGGCGATGGTCACTGCCTCGGTGCCGATGAAGCTGAACATCACGGTGATGAAGGCGCCGACCACCGCGGACCAGCCCTTGGGCGCGAAGCCGCCGTGCTCGTCCACCAGCGTGCTCAGCCCACTGACCTCGCGCTCCGGCAACCAGCCCGCCAGCGCGGCGAAGCCCAGGCCGATGAAGCCGAGAATGGCGGTGACCTTGAGAATGGCGAACCAGAACTCGAATTCACCGTACTTGGCCACGCTGAACAGGTTGGTGCAGGCCAGCAGCAGTACCGAGGCCAGGGCGAATATCCAGCTGTCCACCTGGGGGAACCAGGCGTTGAGCACGTGCCCGGCAGCCAGTGCCTCGATGGGGATCACCAGTACCCAGAACCACCAGTACAGCCAACCGATGGTGTAACCGGCCCAGCGACCGATGGCCTGGTCGGCGTAGGTGGAGAACGAGCCGGTGTCGGGGTGGGCCACGGCCATTTCGCCGAGCATGCGCATGACCAACACCACCAGGGTGCCGGCCACGAAATAAGAGAGGATGGTGGCCGGACCGGCCGCCGCGATGGCGTGCCCGGAGCCGACGAAGAGCCCCGCGCCGATGATGCCGGCGATGGACAGCATCGTTACGTGACGTGGCTTGAAACCTTGAGCAAGGTTGCCATCAGTTCCCACGGTGTTCATTGGTCTTGTTCTCTTTTTGCTGACACAAGGAAGGGACGGGCAGGCGCGGGCGAAACGGTCTCCTCGGCTAAGGGCGGAGTACGTTGCGCACGCTCTGTTACGGCCTTCTCAAGCGCCCGGGCAACGCACCGTGGGGATGCGGGCTTCACTTTAAGCCGGGCGTGGCGCGAGCAAAATGCTCGAAAACGTCAGACAACTGTTCGATCACGACACCACGTGCCCATGCACGTCAGTCAAGCCCCTCGGCATGCCTGTTTGCGTCAGTCGCGGTCACGCAGGTAGTCCCAGTAGAAGTTCACCACCGCGAACACCACGATCACCGTGACGATCATCAGGCCGATCTGCAGGTTGCTCATGGCGTTCTCCAGTTGGCTATACCAGGGAATGAGGGGCTCGGCCGCGCAACGGGGCGCTCGGTTTGCGCAGGGGTCACGACAGGACGACGCCCACGGGCCAGGCGCTTGAGCGCCAGCACCATGAGCACGCCCAACAGCATCATCGCCAGCACCAGCAAGGCATACGCCAGCCACCACGGCACGCCCGCGGTCATCATGCTGAACTCGGACATGCCGCCAATACTGGCGATCAGGTTCAGCGGCAGGAACACCACGTTGATCAGGGTGAGCTTGCGCAGGGTCTCGTTCATCGCGTTGTTGGCCAGGTTGCCGCGGGCGTCCATCAAGCCGGCGAACACCGTCGAGTAGATCTCGGCCTGCTTGTGGCACTGGTTGTTCTCGATGACCAGGTCGTCGATCAGCGCCAGCACCTCGGGGTTGAAATGACGCTTCTCGCCATGGGCGCGCAGGCGCGAGAGCACCGCGCCATTGCTGTGGATGGCGTTGATGTAGTGGATCAGGCTCTCGCTGAGGTTGAACATCTGCATCAGGTGGTGGTTCTCCAGCGACTGCTCGAAGCGTTGCTGCAGTTCGCGGGCGACCATCTTGATCACCTTCAGGTGTCCCAGGTAGTGGTGCAGGTTGTCCAGCAGGATGGCCAACAACACATCCATCGGATCGTGCAGCGCATGGCGCTGCCCGAGGCCGTCGAGCAGGGAGGCGTCCGGGGCGATCAGCACCAGGTGGCCGTCGACCATCAGCATGCCGAACGAAGACACCTGGAAGGCGAAGCTGTCTCCCCCGGTGTAGCTCTCCGGGCGCTTCCAGATCAGGAACAGGCCATCGCGGTGCAGTTCGATGCGCGACACCTCGTCCGGGTCCAGCGCCGAAGCCAGGGCGTGGGCATCCAGGTGGAACCACGCCTGCAACAGTTCACGCTCGGCACTGTCCGGTTCGACGAACAGCAGCACCTCGCAATCGAGCCCCTCGCGCTTGCGCAACTGACCATGGGCCAGGCTGTAGCTTTCGATCATGCCAGCACCTCGTTACCAGGCTTGCCCCCGGCGCTTCTGCTCCAGGCGGCGGATGAATTCCTCCAGCACCAGGGTGTAGAGGTCGTCGTGCAGGTAGGCGTCTTCGATACCGGCATCGAGGTTGGGGTTGTCGTTGACCTCGATCACCACCACCCGATCACCGACCTGCTTGAGGTCGACGCCGTACAGGCCATCGCCGATCAGATTGGCGGCCTTCACCGCCAGCTCCACCACCGCACGCGGCGCCTCGTGCACGGCCAGGGTGCGGCACTCGCCGTTGACCTCGTCGCGCTGGGCCTGGTGGTTGAAGATTTGCCAGTGGCCCTTGGACATGAAGTACTGGCAGGCGAAGATCGGCTTGCGATTGAGCACGCCGATACGCCAGTCGTATTCGGTGTACAGGTACTCCTGGGCCAGCAGCAGCACCGAGTGCTCGAACAGTTCGGCGCTGGCGGCCTGGAGTTCGGCGGGGTCCTTGACCTTGATCACGCCCCGGGAGAAACAGCCGTCGGGAATCTTCAGCACCAGCGGAAAGCCCAGCCGCTCGCCGATGCCTTCGAGCGCCTGGGGGTTGTCGCGGTAAAGGATCTCGCTGGCCGGCATGGCCAGGCGATGGCTGCGCAGCAGGTCGGTCAGGTAGACCTTGTTGGTGCAGCGCAGGATCGAAGCCGGGTCGTCCATCACCACCAGCCCTTCGCTCTCGGCCTTCTTGGCGAAGCGATAGGTGTGGTTGTCGACACTGGTGGTCTCGCGGATCAACAGCGCGTCGTATTCGGCCAGGCGGGCGTAGTCCTTCTTGCCGATCAGCTCGACGTCGACCCCCAGTTGGCGACCGGCACGAATGAAGTGCTCCAGCGCCTTGGGGTTGGATGGCGGCAACGCCTCATCGGGGTCGTGGAGGATCGCCAGGTCGTAACGCGCCACCCGCCGCGAGCGAGGCTGGCGCCAGATCCGGCGGCTGAAGCCATCGAGGGCGTTGGCGAAGGGGTCCTGCTGGTCTTCACGCAACTTGTGCAGCGCGCCGGCCTTGACCCCGGCGATATGCCAGGCGCTGGTCTTGCGGAACTCCACCAGCAGGATCGGGCACGGGAAACTTTCGAACAGCTGGCGGGCGATGTCCTGCAGCGGTTCCAGATCGGTACGGCCGAAATACAGGGTCAGGGTGAACCCTTCGGTTTCGCCGTAGGGGTGATTGGCCAGGGCACTCTCGAGGCTGCGCGCCATGTCGTCGAGGGCCAGTCCGTATAACGACTTGCGGGTCAACTCACTGATACTTCTGACCGAGGGAATGACTTTATGCCCGCGCGCCTCGGCCAACAACGAACAATAATAACCGTGACCTAGATACTTATAATTACGACATAGGTTTATTACCTGGACACGCTTGCCGTTATCGGCCTCGCGTGGCTCTTCCAGGTACTCCTGGGCCGTCACGACATCCTCGCTGGGCAGGTAAGAAGCCCAGTCTTCACGCCGCTCCACGATGATCACCAGCTGACTTGACTTGTTATCCAGGGTCAGTGGATAAATAACACCGGTTGTACTTGAGTGTGAACTTTCCCCGGGCCAGCCAGGTAAGGGTTCCTGAAACGAAGACATGTTTGAAGCCCTGTGTTGGGTAGACACGGTTTCTATTAAGCACGAAGTTTTTCGAATGTCCCGTTTCATTACGCAACTTTTACGGCGGCCCTATGCACATCGAATTTCGCCTGGCAACTGTTGACGACCTGTCGGCCCTGCTGGCGCTGGAGAACCAGTGCTTCGCCCTCGACCGGCTGACCCCGCGCAGCTTTCGCTGGATGCTGTCCCACGCCAATGCCAGCCTGCTAGTGGCGCAACGCGACGGCCAGCTGATGGGCTATGCATTGCTGCTGTTCCACCGCGGCACCTCGCTGGCCCGCCTGTATTCCATCGCCATTGCCGAGCAGGCGCGTGGCCATGGCCTTGGCGCCCGTCTGCTGGAACAGGCCGAGCGCTGCGCCCTGGAGCACGAGCGCGCCTACCTGCGTCTTGAGGTGCGCACCGACAATCCCAAGGCCATTGCCCTGTACGAACGCCATGGATACCGGCGCTTCGCCCAGGTCGACGACTACTACGAGGACCACACCAGCGCCTTGCGCTACGAGAAGCGCATCCTCCAGCACCCGGCGGGCGAGACGCGACCGGTCCCCTACTACGCCCAGACCACCGACTTCACCTGCGGCCCGGCCTGCCTGCTGATGGCCATGGCCGCGCTGCAACCGCAGCGCCCGCCGAGCCGTCGCGAGGAACTGCGCCTGTGGCGCGAGGCGACCACTGTGTTCATGACCTCCGGTCACGGCGGCTGCAGCCCTCATGGGCTGGCGCTGGCCGCCTGGCGTCGGGGGTTTCGCGTGCAACTACGGCTCAATACCGAGGGGCCACTGTTTCTCGACGGCGTGCGCCAGCCCGGCAAGAAGGAGGTCATGCGCCTGGTCCATGAGGACTTCTGCGCCGAGTTGCAGGAAAGCGACGTGGTCATCGCCCGGCAGGCGCCGAATCTGCCCCGGGTGCTGGCCGAAGGCGGCCTGGCGCTGGTGCTGATCAGCAACTACCGGCTGACCGGCAGCAAGGCGCCGCACTGGGTGCTGGTCACCGCCTGCGACGACGACTTCGTCTACCTGCACGACCCCGACACCGACCACGCTCGTCACCGGCAGGCCCTGGACTGCCAGCACCTGCCGGTCAGCCACCAGGAGTTCCAGCGCATGAGCCTGTTCGGCGGGCGCAAGTTGCGGGCGGCGGTGGTGGTGTACGCAAAGGCGGCGTAAACGAAAAAAAGCCCCGGCGGGCCGGGGCGATGCTGCACGGGCGTCTGCCTGCGCCCGACCGGAAACACCGGTGGCAGCAGGAAATGTTTGCGGTTTCCCTTCCGGCCCTATCGCGGGGCAAGCCCGCTCCCACGAGCAATGCGTGGCGTGGGAGCGGGCTTGCCACGCGATAGGGCCGGTACGTGTTTGATCAACGCACCAGGCACGGCCGCTTGTTATCGAAAACCCACCCCGGAATCAGGTACTGCATGGCCACGCTGTCATCCCGAGCCCCCAGCCCCATGTTGCGATAGCACTCATGGGCCTTGGCCAACTGGTCCTCGTCCAGTTCGACTCCGAGCCCCGGACGCTCCGGCACACGCACATGGCCATCGACGATGCGCAGCGGTTCGCGGGTCAGGCGCTGGCCGTCCTGCCAGATCCAGTGGGTGTCGATTGCGGTGATCTCGCCGGGCGCAGCTGCCGCCACCTGGGTGAACATCGCCAGTGAGATGTCGAAGTGATTGTTCGAGTGCGAGCCCCAGGTCAGTCCCCAGTCATGGCACATCTGCGCCACCCGCACCGATCCCTGCAAAGTCCAGAAGTGCGGGTCGGCCAGAGGGATGTCCACCGCCTGGGACTGGATCGCATGGCCCATCTGCCGCCAGTCGGTGGCGATCATGTTGGTGGCGGTGGGCAGGCCAGTGGCGCGGCGGAACTCGGCCATGACCTCACGCCCGGAATAGCCGTTCTCGGCACCGCAAGGGTCTTCGGCATAGGCCAGCAAGGCGTGCTTGTCGCGGCACAGGGCGATGGCCTCCTTGAGTGACCAGGCGCCATTGGGATCAAGAGTGATGCGCGCCTCGGGGAAGCGCTCGGCCAGCGCCGTGACCGCCTCCATCTCCTCCTCGCCGCGCAGCACGCCGCCCTTGAGCTTGAAGTCATTGAAGCCATAGCGGGCCTGGGCCGCCTCGGCCAGGCGCACCACTGCTTCCGGGGTCAGTGCCTGTTCATGGCGCAGCCGGAACCAGGCGTCGTCGGCATCGGCCTCGTTGCGATACGCAAGGTCAGTGCGCCGACGATCACCGATGTAGAACAGGTACCCGAGCATCTTGACCGCCTCGCGCTGCTGGCCTTCGCCCAACAGGGCGGCCATGGGTACGCCCAGGTGCTGCCCAAGCAGGTCGAGCAGGGCCGACTCGATGGCGGTGACGGCGTGCACGGTGATGCGCAGATCGAAGGTCTGCAACCCGCGGCCACCCGCATCACGGTTGGCAAAAACCTGGCGCATGGCGTTGAGCAGGCGCTGGTAGTGCCCGATAGGCTGGCCGACCACCAGGGCACGGGCATCCTCGAGGGTCTGGCGGATCTTCTCGCCGCCGGGCACCTCGCCCAGCCCGGTGTTGCCGGCGCTGTCGCGTAGCACCACGACATTGCGGGTGAAGAACGGGCCATGGGCGCCACTGAGGTTGAGCAGCATGCTGTCGTGTCCGGCCACCGGAATGACCCGCAGGTCGGTGACCACTGGCGTGCCGAGGTGAGCCTGCGGGGTTGTCTGCATGTTCATGGAGATCTCTCTCGGGGTCAGTTGGCCGAAGCGGCCTTGAGGTCAGGGGAAGCCGCGCCCTTGGGGCGCATGCGCACGAAGAACACGGCAATGGCGGCCAGCACCGAGGTCACCGCCAGGCCGTACAGGCCGCCCTGGATCGAGCCGGTCTGTTGCTCGAGCAAACCAAAGGTGGTCGGTGCGACGAAGCCGCCGAGGTTGCCCACCGAGTTGATCAGGGCGATGACCGCCGCGGCGATGCGTGCATCCAGGTAGCCTTGGGGGATCGGCCAGAACAGTGACGAGGCGGCCTTGAAGCCGATGGCGGCGAAGCACACCGCGACGAAGGCGAACACCGGACCACCGGTGGTGGACATGAACATGCCGCAAGCCGCCACCAGCAGTGCCGCAGCGACCCAGGCCTGCTGGAACTTCCAGCGCTTGGCACAGGCGGCGAAGGCGTACATGGCGATGATCGAGATCAGCCAGGGGATCGAGTTGAAAAAGCCAACCTGCAGATCACTCAAATCGCCCATGCGCTTGATGATGCTCGGCAGCCAGAAGGTCGCGGCGTAGATGGTCAGCTGGATGCAGAAGTAGATCAGGCAGAACAGCATGATCTGGCGGTCCTTGAGCAGGCGCCAGGCCGAGACCTTGGTCATGCCGCCGGCCTCGCGTTCGCGTTGCTCCAAGTCGATGGCGGCCACCAGCGCGTCTTGCTCTTCGCGGCTCAGCCATTTGGCGTCATGGGGCTTGGAGTCGAGCCAGAAGAACACGAAGAAGCACAGCAAAACCGAGGCCATGCCTTCGATGAACAGCATCCATTGCCAACCGTGCATCCCCATGCCCTGGATCTGCATCAGCGCCCCGGCCAGAGGCCCGGAGATCAGCGAGGCGAAGGCCGAGCCGCTGAGGAAGATGGCGATGGCCTTGCCACGCTCGGCGGCCGGCAGCCAGCGGGTGAAGTAGTAGATCACCCCGGGGAAGAACCCGGCCTCTGCCACTCCAAGCAGAAAACGCAGCACGTAGAACTGGGTTTCGGTCTGCACGAAAGCCATGGCCGTGGCCACCAGCCCCCAGGTAAACATGATGCGGGTCAGCCACAGGCGCGCGCCGACCCGCTGCAGGAGCATGTTCGACGGCACTTCGAACAGCGCATAGCCGATGAAGAACAGGCCGGCGCCGAAGCCGTAGGCCGCCGCGCTGATGCCCAGGTCGCTTTCCAGGTGCGGGCGGACAAAGCCGATGTTGACGCGGTCCAGGTAGTTGACGATGAACATGATGACGAACAGCGGCAGGACATGGCGCTTGACCTTGGCCACGGCACTGGCGAGCGCGTGCGCAGACGGATCTGGGGTGTCGTTCATGGGGGCTCCCACTCATTGTTTTTATTGGGGGGCTGGTGGTGGACAGAGAGTTGTCAGACCTCCAGGTGAGAGGAAGCATATTCTCGAGGGAGTTGTACGACAACGGCAATTTTTCAGATAAATCGTAAAATACAAGCTATTTAATGGATAAAATCGGTTAAATACCCAAAAATCAGAACACTGAAGCTGACAATAGGTAGCCAATTTCCAGATCAAAAAAATCTTTGCGCGCAACTTGTCATACAAGTAGATTGACGATGTTCATGCAGCCTCCATGGCAATCGCCAGGCAAGCCCACATCACCTGAGAACCTCTGATGTCCCGCGCCCACGACCTGGTCTCCCGCCTGACCCAGCAGATCCTCCTCGGCACCTACGCACCGGGCGACCGACTTCCCTCGGAAAACACCCTGGTGCGCGACCACGCCATCAGCCGCACCGTGGTCCGCGAGGCGCTGTCGAAACTCCAGGCCTCGGGCCTGGTGGAAACACGCCACGGCATCGGCACCTTCGTCATCGAACGCCAGGCCCAGTCCGGGCTGCGGGTGGGCCCGGAAAGCGCGGCCAGCGTGCGCGACCTACTGGAGTTGCGCCTTGGCCTGGAGGGCCAGGCCGCCGCCCTCGCCGCCCTGCGTCGCGACGAGCGCCAGCTGGCGCAGTTGCGCCAGGCGCTGGACGACTACCAGGACCTGGCCGCCGCCGGCGACAGTTGCATCGAAGCCGACCGGCGCTTTCACCTGCTGATCGCCGAGGCCACCGGCAACCTGTATTTCGGCGAGATGATGGCGCACCTGGGGACGGCGCTGATTCCCCGCAATCGTATCGCCCAGGCCGAGCGCGCCGGGGCCAGGCTGGCCAGGCACGCGTACCTGGCGAACCTGGAACACGAGGCGATCCTCAACGCCATCCGCCGGCAGGACCCGGACGCGGCGCGGGCAGCCATGTGCCTGCATCTGTCCAACAGCCGGGATCGGCTGGTGCCGGAGTGAAGACCGCGCCGCGTCCGGGTACAAACCCTTACAACTTTTCATCCACGCTGCGGTTAACGTTCACCCTCACTTCACGGACCGGTATGGACGCCATGGCACTCCTCCTCGACGACCCCGCACTCGCGCAGGTCGAGCACTACCGCGACGACCCGCACCTGCGCGCCGAACTCAACGCCCTCACCCAGCAGACCTATGGCTTCGACTTCGAAGCCTGGTACCAGGCAGGCTTCTGGCAAGCCGACAACCAGCCGTGCTCGCTGGTTCGCGACGGGAAGATGCTGGCCAACGCCTCGGCCAACCTGCTCGACTTCACCCTGGATGGCCAGCCCCTGCGTTGCGTCCAGATCGGTACGGTAATGACCGCGCCCGAAGCACAGGGACGTGGCTACAGCCGTTACCTGATGGAGGTGCTGGTGGAGCGCTGGGCAGGTAACTGCGACCTGCTGTACCTGTTCGCCAACAGCACGGTGCTGGATCTCTATCCCAGGTTCGGTTTTCGCCGAGTGGTCGAACACGAGTACTACCAGACCTGGTCGGCGCAACCACGGGCCACGACCTTCCACCTGGTGAACCTGGATGATGGCGATCAACGCCAACGCTTCATCGATGCGGTGGAAAAGAGTTGTCCACAGGCGCGATTGAGCCTGATGCCGAATGTGCCGCTGACGATGTTCTATTGCGATGGGCCCTACCGGGAGGCCGTGTTCCATTCCTCAGCGCACGAGGCCTATGTGGTGATGGAACAGGATGGCGAGCGGATGGTGCTGGTGGATGTGTTCTGTGAACGCGAACTGGCGCTGGCCGATGTGCTGGCCGAGCTGGTCACCTCAACCACGCGGGAGGTGGTGCTGGGGTTCGCGCCGCTGAACTGCGAAGGCTTCGCGGCGCGTGTTGTGGATAACGATGATGCGCTGTTCGTCTGGGGAGCGGCACCTACCCGTGTCGATGGGCAGGTGCTGATGTTTCCATTGCTCTCGCATACCTGAGTCGCGGGGCAAGCCTGCTCCCACGTCACCAGGTCAGGCAGATCTTGCCGAAATGCTTGTTGCTCTCCTGGTACTTGAAGGCCTCGACCATCTGCTCCAGCTCGAAATGCTTGTCCACCACCGGCCGCAGGCCATTGGCGTCGATGGCGCGGACCATCGCCTGCTGCTGGGCGCGGCTGCCCACCAGCACGCCCTGCAGGCGGATCTGCCGCACCAGTGCCTGCACCAGCGGCAGCTGCCCGGCCACGCCGGTGAGGATGCCGATCAGCGACACATGCCCGCCGATGCGCGCGGCGATCATCGACTGCTCCAGCGTGGCCGGGCCACCGACTTCGATCACATGGTCCACGCCGCGTCCGCCGGTCAGTGCACGGACCTTTTCGCCCCAGGCGGGCGTGGTCTTGTAGTTGATCAGGTGATCTGCGCCAAGCGCCTTGAGACGCTCCAGCTTGGCATCGCTGGACGAGGTGGCGATCACCGTGGCGCCGGCCAGCTTGGCGAATTGCAGGGCAAAGATCGACACGCCACCAGTGCCTTGCACCAGCACGCTGTCGCCGGGCTTGAGGTGGTCATCGCTCATCAGGGCGCGCCAGGCGGTAAGGCCAGCGGTGGTCAGGGTCGCCGACTCGGCATGGCTGTAGCCCTTGGGCGCGAGGGTGAAGGAGGTGGCCCGGGCGGTTACCTGTTCACGGGCATAGCCGTCGATGCCGTCACCCGGCACGCTGGCAAAGCCCTCGACCTGGGCCTGGCCATCGAGCCAGTCGGGGAAGAAGGTGCTGACCACCGTATCACCGACCTGGAACTCGCTGACCCCGGCGCCCACCGCAATCACCTCGCCAGCGCCGTCGGCCATGGGGATGCGCCGCTCGCTCGGCCCCCACATGCCGCTGACCACGGCGAAATCGTGGTAGTTGAGGGAACTGGCGTGCAGGCGCACGGTGATCTCGCCGGCCTTGGGCGCGGCGGTTTCGCAGGTGCCGGCCTGGACCTTGTCGTAGCCGCCGCCGGGCAGGACGTAGAGGGCCTTGGTGGTCATGGGTGGGTCTCCATCGTGGGAAAAGGTGCAGTGCAGCTTAGACAGGTCTGGGTGATCGCGGGGCCGTCAGCCCAGCAATGCCCTCAGCGCCCGGCAATCGGCCGCATGCCAGTCGGCCAGATGCGGCCATGGGTTGTCCGGCAGGTTGACCAATACGGTGCGGGTGCCTGCGGCCCGGCCACAGTCGAGGTCGAAGCGGTAGTCACCGACCATCACCATTTCAGCTGGGCTCACGCCCCAGGCCCGGGCGATCTGCAGCAGCCCGTCAGGGCTGGGCTTGGGCGCCGCCTCGTCGCGCCCGAGGATGTGCTCGACCGGGAAGCTGTCGGCCAGGCCAATGGCCTCGAGGGTGACATGGGCCAGTTCGCGGGCATTGCGGGTAAGAATGGCCAGCCGGCAGTCGCGCCTGGCCAGCTCACGCACCAGCTCCACCGCACCGTCCGCGGCCTTCGAGGCAATCGCCAGGTCGCGCTCGTGTTCCAGTAGCCAGGCATGCTTGGCCGCCGCTTCCGCCGCCGGCAAGGCGGCCAGGTGGGTGAGGATGTCGTGGTCGGACGGAATATCGAGCGCCTCGCGAATGGTCGCGAAGTCATGCACGGCGACCGTCAGGGTGCCATCCATGTCGAACACCCAGTGGCGAATGTCCCCCAGGCTCATGCCCAGTCCTTGCGATGGCGGATCAGGCCTTCCTGGGTGGACGAGGCCACCAGCTGCCCGGCGCGGTTGAAGATGCTGCCACGGCAGAAGCCGCGGGCATTGCCGGCCCAGGGGCTGTCGGTGGCGTACAGCAGCCACTCGTCGGCGCGCAGGTCACGGTGGAACCACAGCGAATGGTCGAGGCTGGCGATCTGCATGTCCTTGCGCCACACCGACTTGCCATGGGGCAGCAAGGATGTGGTCAGCAGGCCGAAGTCCGAGGCATAGGCCAGCAGGTATTTGTGCAGCGCCGGGATGTCCGGGAGGTTGCCGTCGGCGCGGAACCAGGCGTACTTGATCGGCTCGCCCGGCTTGGGGTCGAACGGATCACGCTCGGTGATCGGGCGGATCTCGATGGGCTTGGCGCACAGCACCTTTTCGCGGATGCGCTCGGGCAGCTTGTCGGCCATGGCACTGGCCAGCTCGACTTCGCTGGGCAGGTTTTCCGGGCCGACCACGTCGGGCATCTGCGCCTGGTGCTCGAAACCGTCCTCGTCGTACTGGAACGAGGCGCTGCAGGTGAAGATCGGCTGGCCCTTCTGGATCGCCGTGACCCGCCGGGTGCTGAAGCTGCCGCCGTCGCGCACACGGTCCACCGAATAGACCACCGGCATGCTGGCATCGCCCGGACGCAGGAAGTAACCGTGCAGCGAATGCACATGGCGGGCGTCCTCGACTGTCTGGCTGGCCGCCGACAGCGACTGGCCGAGCACCTGGCCACCGTACAGCTGGCGGAAGCCCAGGTCCTGGCTGCGTCCGCGGAACAGGTTCTCCTCGATGGACTCGAGGCTCAGCAAGTCGACCAGATCGTCGAGTACGTGGCTCATGGGATTCTCCTGGCAAGGCAATACGGCGCGGTTATACCGGCGAATGATACAGGGTTTTGCCGTTCGTCCCGTCGTACGAATGGCGACCTATTCAGCCGCGCAGGTTCTGTTGCCAGCGCTCGCGGTCGATGCGGTACAGCACATGGGGGCGCAGCGGATCGCCGACGGGCAGGCGCGGGTGCTCGAAGCTGCCCGCCAGGTCCTGGACCATGCCGATGGCCTGCATCACCTTCTGCGACGGCAGGTTGCCCTCGGTGGTGAACGACACCACCTCGTCCAGGTGCAGCTGGGCGAAGGCACAGCGCAGGCAGGCCCAGGCCGCCTCGCTGGCGAAGCCCAGCCCCCAGTGGCGACGGGCCAGGCGCCAGCCGATCTCCACCGCCGGGCCGAACGGGGCGTCGAAGTTGACGTTGAGCAGGCCGGTCATGCCGATGAAGGCGCCGCTGTCCTTGCGCTCCAGGGCCCACAGGCCGAAGCCGTACTCGTTGAAATGGCCACGGATGCGGCCGATCAGCGCCGCCGCCTCGACCCGGGTCATCGGCGCGGGGAAATAGCGCATCACCTGCGGGTCGGCGCACAGGGCGGCGAACTCGCGCAGGTCGTCATCCTGCCATTGGCGCAACACCAGGCGCGGGCTTTCCAGTTCCAGGAGGGGGGTCATCGGCACGGCTCCGAAATCACGGTCTGGCAGTGTACAGCGTAGGCCGCGCGCATCGGCCAGCCGATGCTTTTTTCACATCGGCTTCACCGCCCCCCGACAGGCCGCTTCGCACAATGCCGACACTACCGCGGCCTTCGTCGACGCCGCATTGCCATCGGAGTGACGCATGCACCCCAGCAACACCCTGCACAATCCGGCCCTGCTGGCCCCCCGCAAACGCCGCCGCTCGCGCACCACGATCAGCGCTGCCATCGGCCTGCTCCTGGCACTGGCCGGGGCCAGCACCTGGCTAGCGACGAGGACGCACATCGTGAACCTTGGCAACGAGCAACAGTTGAGCGACAGCGGCCTGCTGCAGGACTGGAAGGAAGGCGCGGTGATCGTGATGATTCGCCATGCCGAACGCTGCGACAGCGCCCCGGGACCATGCCTGGACGATCCGACCGGCATCACCCTGGCCGGCAGCCAGGCGGCGCAACGGGTCGGCCAGGGCCTGCAGCAACTGGGGCTGGCCGGCGCCGACCTGCTCAGCAGCCCGAAGCTGCGCACCCGCCAGACCGCGCACTTCATCCTCGGCCAGGCCGTGACCAGTGAAGACTGGCTGGAGCGCTGCGACCACCCGTTCCCGGCCGAGGCCATGGCCCGCAAGCGGCCCGGGCACAACCTGGTGCTGGTGACCCACAACGGTTGCATCGATCACTTCGCCCGCCAGCAGCATGTGCCGGGCGGCGAGCGCGAGAGCGGTTATGCCAGCGCGCTGTTCGTGTCGGTGGATGGCAACGGCAAGGCACGGATCCTTGGGCGGATGAACGAGCCGGACTGGCAAAGGGTGCTGGCCTCGGCCGACAAGTGATCGGCTATCGGCAATTCGCCAGCCCCTGTGGGAGCGGGTTTACCCGCGAAGCAGCCAGCGCGGTCTCTGGCACCCGCTACGCGGGTGATCGCGGGTGAACCCGCTCCCACAGAAGCCACCAAAGCTGGCAAGATCGGTGCTCGCCACCATCACGCCGACACCATGCCCCTGCCGCTGATCTACCACGACGACTACAGCCCCGAGTTCCCCCCGGACCATCGCTTCCCGATGGACAAGTTCCGCCTGTTGCGCGATCACCTGGTGGACAGCGGCCTGACCACCGACGCCGCCCTGCTGCGCCCCGAGATCTGCCCCAACGACATCCTCGCCCTGGCCCACGACCGCGACTACATCGAGCGCTACATGAACGGTGAACTGTCCCGCGAGGACCAGCGCCGCCTTGGCCTGCCCTGGAGCGAAGCCCTGGCCCGGCGCACCGTGCGCGCCGTGGGCGGTTCGCTGCTGACCGCCGAGCAGGCCCTGCAACACGGCATCGCCTGCCACCTGGCCGGCGGCACCCATCACGCCCACTACGATCACCCGGCCGGTTTCTGCATCTTCAACGACCTGGCAGTGATCAGCCGCTACCTGCTGGAGGCCGGTCGCGTGCACCGGGTGCTGATCTTCGACTGCGACGTGCACCAGGGCGATGGCACCGCGCGCATGCTCCACGACACGCCGGAGGCGATCACCGTGTCGCTGCACTGCGAGCAGAACTTCCCGGCACGCAAGGCCCAGAGCGACTGGGACATCCCCCTGCCCCGCGGCATGCACGACGACGCCTACCTCAAGGTGGTCGAAGACGCGCTGAATTACCTGCTGCCGCTGTACCAGCCCGACCTGGTGCTGTACGACGCCGGCGTCGATGTGCACAAGGACGACGCCCTGGGCTACCTGCAACTGACCGACGCAGGCCTGGCCGCCCGCGACGAGCACGTGTTGCGCCAGTGCCTGGGCCGCGACATCCCGGTGATGGGCGTGATCGGCGGCGGCTACAGCAAGGACCGCGAAGCCCTGGCCCGGCGCCACGGCATCCTCCACCACAGCGCGGCGCGGGTGCTCGGTTGTTCACAATGACTGTGGAACCGCTTGTGGATAACCTGCGGGAAAGCCGCTCCAGCCCTTTAACTGCCTGAGCTGCAAAGAGTTGATCGTTTTTTGAGCAGTGTCGTGGCAGGCCCCGCTGAGGTAGAATGCGCGGTCTTTTCCACAGCCTGTCGCCCGCCATGAACGATCCCCGCCCCGCCTCCCGCCCCCTCGTCGCCGTGATCGGCGGCGGCCCCGCCGGCCTGATGGCCGCCGAGACCCTGGCCCGGCGCGGGATGGCGGTCGAAGTGTTCGACGCCATGCCTTCGGTGGGCCGCAAGTTCCTGCTGGCCGGCGTCGGCGGCATGAACATCACCCATTCCGAGCCCTACCCCGCCTTCATCGGCCGTTACGGCGCACGCCAGGGCGAGGTCGACACGCTGCTGCGCGACTTCGATGGCGAGGCCCTGCGCCAGTGGATTCACGGCCTGGGCATCGAAACCTTCGTCGGTACCTCGGGCCGCGTGTTCCCTCGCGACATGAAGGCCGCGCCGCTGCTGCGCGCCTGGCTCAAGCGCCTGCGCGAAGCCGGCGTGGTTATCCACACCCGGCACCGTTGGCTGGGCTGGACAGCCGAAGGCGCCCTGCGGATCAGTTATCCACAAGGCGAGCTGCAGGTACGGGCCGACGCCGTGGTGCTGGCCCTGGGTGGCGGCAGCTGGGCGCGCCTGGGCTCGGACGGCGCCTGGGTGCCGCTGCTGGCCGAACGGGGTGTGGATATCTCTGCGTTGCGGGCGAGCAACTGCGGTTTCGAGGTCGAGGGCTGGAGCGATCTGCTCAAGGACAAGTTCGCCGGCGCCCCGCTGAAGAACATCGCCCTCGGCGTGCCTGGCACCGCCTCGCGCAAGGGCGAATTCATCCTCACCGCCCAAGGGGTGGAGGGCAGCCTGGTGTATGCCTGGTCGGCGGCGCTGCGTGAAGCGATCGACCGCGACGGGCGGGCGACGCTGCTGCTCGACCTGCTGCCGGACCGGCCTGTGGACAAGATTGCCCAAGCCCTGGCCAAGCCCAGGGGATCGCGCTCGATGGCCAAGCACCTGCACGGCCAGCTCGGGATCGACGGGGTGAAGGCGGCGTTGTTGCGCGAGCTGACCGACCAGGCGACCTTTGCCGACCCTGAGCGCCTGGCGGCGGCGGTCAAGGCGTTGCCGATCACGCTGGTGCGGACCCGGCCGCTGGACGAGGCGATCAGCAGTGCTGGTGGCGTGCGCTTCGAAGGGTTGGATGAGGGGCTGATGGTGCGCAACCTGCCTGGGGTGTTCTGCGCGGGGGAGATGCTGGATTGGGAGGCACCGACGGGTGGGTACTTGCTGACGGCGTGTTTCGCCAGTGGGTTGCGGGCTGGGAGCGCGGCGGCGGATTGGCTGGCGCGCCTGGCCTAAGATTGCCGGGGCTGCTTTGCAGCCCCCAAAATCTCAAGGCTTACGCTTGCCCGGCTTGCCCCCAAAGCTCGGCACCTTGCGCACGGCCTTGACCGCCGGCGCCGAAGCCCCCGCCTCCTCGCTGTCCATCCAGCGCCCCAGGCCACGCTTGGCGCTGTTCTCTTTCGGCTTCTTGGGTTTCTTCGGCTTCTTCAGCACCTGGCCACTGGCGTCGGTCACCGGCACCCGGTGATCGGGGATGAAGTCCGGCTCCTCGTGGCGCGGCAGCACCTGGCGGATCAGCGTCTCGATCGACGCCAGCAGTTGCACCTCGTCGGCGCACACCAGCGAGATCGCCTCGCCCTTGTTGCCCGCGCGACCGGTCCGACCGATACGGTGCACATAGTCCTCGGCGACGATCGGCAGGTCGAGGTTGACCACCAGCGGCAGGTCATCGATATCCAGGCCGCGGGCGGCCACATCGGTGGCCACCAGCACCTGGACCTCACGCGCCTTGAAGCTGTCCAGGGCGCGCTGGCGGGTCGCCTGCGGGCGATCACCGTGGATGCCGTCGGCGTTCACGCCCTCGGCCAGCAGACGCTCGACCAGCTGATCCACGCCATTGCGGGTCTTGGCAAACACCAGCACCTGCTTCCAGCGCTGCTTGCGCAGCAGGTGGCAGAACAGGTCAGCCTTGCGCTTCTTGTCCACCGGCACCAGCCATTGCTTGACCGTGTTGGCAGCGGCATTTCGCGGGCTGACCTCGATGCTCAGCGGGTCGTTCAGCGCCAGGCCCGCGAGCATACGGATCTGGTCGGAGAAGGTGGCGGAGAACAGCAACGTCTGGCGCTTGCGTGGCAACGCTGCGTACACCGCCTGCAGCTCCTCGGCGAAACCCAGGTCGAGCATGCGGTCGGCTTCGTCGAGCACCAAGGTCTGCACCTGGCCGAACTTGATGGCGTTCTGACGGAACAGGTCGAGCAGACGGCCCGGGGTGGCCACCAGCAGGTCGACGCCGCGGCGCAGGCGCATCATCTGTGGGTTGATGCTGACGCCACCGTATACCGCGTAGGTGGACAGCGGCAGATTCTCGGCGTACTCACGCACGTTGGCGTGAACCTGCTCGGCCAGTTCGCGGGTCGGTACCAGCACCAGCGCGCGCACCGAGTTGCTGGCGACCTTCTCCCCTTCCAGCGCCAGGCGCTGCAGCACCGGCAGGGCGAAGCCGGCGGTCTTGCCGGTGCCGGTCTGGGCAGCGGCCATCAGGTCGCGGCCGGCGAGCACCGCAGGGATGGCCTTGGCCTGGACCGGGGTGGGCGTGGTGTAGTCCAGCGTCTGCAAGGTGCGCAGCAGCGGTTCGATCAGGCCGAGTTGGGCGAAATTCATGGCAATACCGTCAGGGGGTTCAGCGAAGGCGGCAAGTTTACCGCAACGCCCTGCCCTACTTGCACATTTCGCCTTTGAGCGGCACAGGTTGCTCCGGCGCCTTGCGCCACTGCGGCAGGCCGATCAGCACCACCGCGCCGATGATCACCGCCATGGCCACGCACTCCTCGGCGCCGATCTGCTCGCCGGCGAAGACGATCCCCAGCAGCACCGCCACCGCCGGGTTGACGTAGGCATAACTGGTGGCCGCCGCCGGGCGCACGTGCTTGAGCAGGTACATGTAGGAACTGAACGCCAGGATCGAACCGAAGAACACCAGGTAAGCCAGCGCGCCCCAACCGGCGGCGGTGGGCATCTGGGTCAGGCGCTCGCCGCTGACGGCGCTGCCGATCAGCAGCGCGGCGCCGCCCACCAGCATTTCCGCGGCGCTGGCCATCGCCCCCTGGGGCAGCGGCAGGCTCTTGCTCCACACCGAACCGAAGGCCCAGGCCGCTGCAGCGAACAGGATCAGCGCCGCGCCCATGGGGCTGGCCTGCAGGTTCGAACCCATGTTGAGCATGCCGATACCGACCAGCCCGAGGGCGATCCCCGCCCACTCCAGGCGCGAATTGCGATGGCCGAAGAACAGGCCGAACACCAGGGTGAACAGCGGCACCGTGGCCACCGCCAGCGCCGCCACGCCCGAGGCGACCCCGGCATGCTCGGCCAGGGTCACCCCGCCGTTGCCGCAACTGAGCAGCAGGAAACCGATCGCCCCGGCCGCGCGCCACTGGGGCCAGGTCGGCGCCGGCACACCGCGCCAGCGCAGGAAGCCATACAGCAGGCTGCCGGCAATCACGAAACGCACCCCGGCCATCAGCATCGGCGGCCAGGACTCCACGCCGATGCGAATAAACAGGTAGGTCGAGCCCCAGACCAGGTACAGGGCAAGAAAGGCGCCGACAAGCAATAACGGGAAGCGACGGGCAGTGGACATGGCAAGGGCTCGAAATCCGTTTACGGGTGGATTAGTTTAGAAAGGCCCAGGCGCAAACTTAAGTTACAAAACACGTTTAAAACACCGAAATACTTTGTAATGCATGGTTATGCAGCGCCTTTCCAATCGATTACAAAGTCAGCAGGAGTTACCATGGACAAGTACGACCGCATGCTCCTCGCCGCCCTGCTGGAAAATGGCCGGGCCACCTACGCGCAGCTGGCGCGCCAGGTCAATCTCTCGGCCCCGGCAGTGGCCGAGCGGGTGGCCAAGCTGGAGGCCAGCGGGGTGATCAGCGGCTACACGGCCAAGGTCGACCTGGAGAAGATCGGGCTGCCGATCCAGTGCGTGATGGAACTGCGCCTGGCCAGCCATGGCAACCAGCAGGCCTACGAGGCCCTGGAGAAAATCCCCGAACTCACCGAATGCCATCGGGTGACCGGCGACCCATGCGTGATCATGCAGGCGGCCGTCACCTCGATGGGCGAGCTGGAGGCGCTGATCAACCGTGTGTCGCAGCTGGGCTTCACCAAGACGTCGATCATCCTGTCGAGCGCGGTGGCGCGACGGGTGCCGCTGGGGCATCTGGAAGGCAATGGCAAGAAAGGCTGAAGCCCACTCCCACATCCGCTTCCTGCCCGCAGCATGACAGGTCAGTGGCGCAGCAGTAGCCGGCCTTCGATAGGCACGTAGCGGCTTGCGGCGCGGATCACCGACAACGCGGTCAACCCCGGCACACCGTACACGACGGTTTCCACGCCATGGCGTAGCATCGCCCGCTCCAGCAACAAGTCGAAATCACCGTCGCCCGAGGCCAGCACCACCTGGTCGACCCGCGCCGCCGCCTCGATCACATCGAGGGTGATGCCCACGTCCCAGTCGCCCTTGGCCGAGCCATCGGCGCGCTGGATGAAAGGTTTGAGGCGCACCTCGAACCCAAGGTTGCGCAGGATCTGCTGGAACTGCTGCTGCTTGCTGTCACCACGGTCGATGGCATAGGCCACCGCCTCGACGATCTGCCCTTCACGGCTGACCTCGGCCCACAGCGCGGCGTAGTTGAAATGGCAGCCATGGCCTTGGCGAACCGTGTAGTAGAGGTTCTGCACATCGGCGAACAGGGCGATTTTCTTCAAGCGTGGACACCTCGTGTCTGCGGGGCTGCCTGACAACCCCGCACCATGATTCAACCCTTGGCCGATCGGTCGATCGAGAAGCCAGCCCAGTCCTGGCTCACCGGCATCAGCTCCAAGCTGTTGATGTTGATATGCGCCGGCTGGTTGAGGATCCAGAAGATGGTCTCGGCGATATCCTGGGGCTGGATCGGATTGGCACCGGCGTAGGTCGCATCATACTTCGCCTGGTCCCCACCGAAACGCACCAGCGAGAATTCGCTCTCGCACAGCCCCGGCTCGATATTGCTCACCCGCACGCCGGTGCCTCGCAGGTCGCAGCGCAGGCTCAGGGAGAACTGGCCGACGAACGCCTTGGTGCCGCCATACACGTTCGCACCCGGGTACGGGTAGTTGCCCGCCACCGAACCGACGTTGAGGATCGACGCGCCGCGCCCATGGGCGATCAGTCGAGGCAGCAGCAAACGGGTGGTGTACATCAACCCCTTGATGTTGGTGTCGACCATGGTTTCCCAGTCGTCCAGGCTGCAATTCTGCGCAGCGTCGACGCCCAGCGCCAACCCGGCGTTGTTGACCAGGCCCTGCAGCTTGTCGAACGTCGGCGGCAGGCTGGCGATGGCGGCCTCCATCGCCTGACGGTCACGCACATCGACCACCAGGCCGTGCACCTCGGTCTTGGCCGACAGTTCATGGCACAACGCATCCAGGCGCTCCTTGCGCCGGCCGGTGAGCACCAGCTTCCAGCCGGCGTCGGCGAAACGGCGGGCGGTGGCCTCGCCAAAACCGGACGTCGCGCCGGTGATGAATACGGTGGATGTCATGCTCTTCTCCTCAGCGTTGGATTGTCGTCGACAGGCCTCGCAGCATGCCCGGCGCAGGGCTCGACCACAACCGTCATCACCGCTGGTCAAAAAATGTACTAACCCCGCTGAGGCCCGTGGTAGAAGGTCTGCGACGGGCTATGCGCACCTTATCCACAAGGCTTTCCCCATGGATTGGGGGCAACTCGTCGGGTCAAGGGAACCTCTGCGCGTTGTGGACATCCGTGGATGATGGCGCAACGCTTTCAACCATGCCGCCTCTGGCGGTCTGTCCAAGGTTTTCCCACAGAGTTATCCACAGAAAGCCCCACGCTCTAGGCGGATCCATTGGCTGCGCAAAACACATGCAAAATCATGCACAAACAGCACTTGGTCAAAAAACGACCAAATGCTTGCACGCGCTGATTTATCTGGGCTGGAGCGAGGTGCCACCATGTTTTCCACAGGCGGTTCCACATAATCCGTGGAAAGTTTTGCACTTGTGGAAACAAGGGGTTGCAGTGGACTTGTGGAGCGCTTCAAGAAAGATATGCGACAAGTTGTCCACATCCGCCGTTTGACATAAAACGCATCGCGGGGCAAGCCCGCTCCCACAGACCCAACCGGCACCTGTGGAAGCGGGCTTGCCCCGCGATCTGTGGAACGTAAATCAGTGCCCGCCCAGATAGGCGTTACGCACCTCCTCATTGACCAACAACTCCTGCCCCGTCCCGGTCATGCGGATCTGCCCGTTGACCATCACATAGGCCCGGTCCGACAGCTTCAGCGCATGGTTGGCATTCTGCTCCACAAGGAAGATGGTCATGCCGGTCTGCGCCAGCTCGCGCAGGGTGGAGAAGATCTGCTTGACCACGATCGGTGCCAGCCCCAGCGAGGGCTCATCGAGCAGCAGCAGCTTGGGCCGGCTCATCAGCGCCCGGGCGATGGCGAGCATCTGCTGCTCGCCGCCGGACATGGTCATGGCGCGCTGGTTGCGCCGTTCCTTGAGCCGTGGGAACAGCTCGAACATGCGCTGCATGTCTTCACCGGCATGTTTGTCGCCAATCGGAATGGTGCCCATCATCAGGTTCTCCTCGACGGTCATGTCGGGGAACACCCGGCGCCCTTCCGGAGACTGGGCGATGCCGTTGGAGGCAATGTAGTGCGACGACTTGCGGGTGATGTCGGTGCCGCGATAGACGATCTGCCCGGAGGCCGCCCGCGGCTGGCCGAAGATCGACATCAGCAGTGTCGACTTGCCCGCGCCGTTGGCACCGATCAGGCTCACCGTCTCGCCTTCGTTGATGTGCATCGAGACTTTCTTCAGGGCCTGGATCGGCCCGTAGAACACATCCAGGTCCTTCAACTCGAGAATGGGCGCACTCATATCAGCTCCTCTTCGTCTGCACCCAGGTAGGCGGCGATCACCGTCGGGTTGTGGCGGATGTCCTGCGGGGTGCCCTCGGCGATCACGTTGCCATGGTCGAGCACGACGATATGGTCGGAGATGCTCATGACCATGCCCATGTCGTGCTCGATCAGCACCACGGTGATGTCGTGCTCGTCGCGCAGCACGCGGATCATGCGGCTCAGGGCCTCGGTCTCCTGCGGGTTGAGGCCGGCGGCCGGCTCGTCCAGGCAGATGATCTTCGGTCGCGTGCACATGGCCCGGGCGATCTCCAGGCGCCGCTGCTGGCCGTATGACAGCTCGCCAGCCAGGCGGTTGGCGCAATCGACCAGGTCGACCACCTCCAGCCAGTAGAACGCATGGTCCAGCGCGTCGCTCTCGGCCTTGCGGTAGCCCGGGGTGTTGAGCACGCCGGCCAGCAGGTTGCGGTTGACCCACATGTGCTGGGCCACCAGCAGGTTTTCCACCACCGACATTTCCTTGAACAGGCGAATGTTCTGGAAGGTGCGGGCAAGACCTGCGCGGTTGACCAGGTGGGTACCGCCGAACATCTTGTAGTACAGGCGGTTGGCGAAGCGCGCCGGCGAGACGAAGTCCGCCGCCTGGAAGCGCTCGCCGAGCAGCTGGATGACGTTGGTGTGGCTGCCGCGCACGTTGAGCTCGATACGTCCGCCGCTGGCCTTGTAGAAGCCGGTGAGGCAGTTGAACACGGTGGTCTTGCCGGCGCCGTTGGGGCCGATCAGGGCGAAGATCTGGTTGCGCTTGACCTTCAGGCTGACATCGCTGAGCGCCTTGATGCCGCCGAACTGCATCATCAGGTTGTCGACCGACAGAATGATTTCCTCGCTCATGGCGCCACTCCTTTACGCGGGACCACGCCGGTACGGCTGATGCGGATCAGCCCCCGCGGTCGCCAGATCATCATCAGCACCATCAGCACGCCGAACAGCAGCACCCGGTACTCGGAAAAGCTGCGCAGCAGCTCCGGGGCCACGGTCAGCACGAATGCCGCGATCACCACGCCCACGGTCGAACCCATGCCGCCAAGCACGACGATGGCCAGGATCAGCGCCGACTCGAAGAAGGTGAACGACGACGGGTTGACGAAGCCCTGGTAGGTGGCGAAGAACACCCCGGCCAAACCGGCGGTGGAAGCGCCCAGGGTGAACGCCGAGAGCTTGACCAGCACATGGTTCAGGCCCATGGAGCGGCAGGCGATCTCGTCCTCGCGCAGGGCCTCCCAGGCGCGGCCCACCGGCATGCGGGTCAGCCGGTGCTTGATGTACAGCACCGCCAGCACCACCAGGAACAGCACGGCGTAGATGAACACGAACTTCAGGTTGGGGTTGTAATCGAAGCCGAAGAACTCATGGATCGGCACTCCGCCGTCCTTGGCCCGACGGCCGAACTCCAGCCCCAGGAAGGTCGGCGACGGCGCCGGCATGCCGTTCGGGCCGCCGGTGAACGACAGCCAGTTGTTCAGCACCAGGCGAATGATCTCGCCGAAGCCCAGGGTGACGATGGCCAGGTAGTCGCCGTGCATGCGCAACACCGGGAAGCCGAGGATGCACCCGGCCAACGCGGCAGCGATCGCCGCCAGCGGCAGCACGCTCCAGAAGCCCAGGCCCAGGTACTGGTAGCCGAGGGCCAGGCCGTAGGCGCCGATGGCGTAGAACGCCACGTAGCCCAGGTCGAGCAGGCCTGCCAGGCCCACCACGATGTTCAGGCCCAGGCCCAGCAGCACGTAGATCAGGCCGAGGATGACCACGGTCAGCAGGTACTTGTTGGCGAACACCGGGAACACGATGGCGATGACGATCAGCGCCGGGATGATGTAGCGCAGCCGCGACTTGTAGTCCGGCGCCAGCACATGCACACCCGAGCCACCGCTGTCGAAGCCCTGGAGCATGCGCTGGCCGGTCGGTGTCTGCAGGAACAGGCTGAGGATGAAGCGCCCGATCATCACGCCGCCGACCAGCCAGGCCACGCGGGCCGGCTCGGCGTTGAAGCTGTAGCCGTCGAGCACCACGCCGACGACCGGACCGAAGACGATGAGGGCCAGCAGGCCGGCGACGATCGTCTCCAGCAGGCTGCGTTTGAGGTCGAAACCTTTGGTTTGGGCAACAGAGGCAGAATTGGCAGCGGACATGTTCACACCTTAGCCACGAGCGGGCGACCCAGCAGGCCTTGGGGACGGAAGATGAGGATCATCACCAGCAGCGAGAAGCTGAACACGTCCTTGTAGTCGGAGTTGATCAGGCCGGAGAACAACGACTCGGAGATCCCCAGGATGATGCCGCCGAGCATCGCCCCCGGCAGCGAGCCGATGCCGCCGAGCACCGCGGCGGTGAACGCCTTGATGCCGATGATGAAGCCGGCGTAGAAGTCGAAAGTGCCGTAGTTCATGGTGATCAGCACGCCGGCCAGCGCGGCCATCACCGCACCGATGACGAACACGTAGGAGATCACCCGGTCGGTGTTGATGCCCAGGATCGAGGCCATCTTGCGATCCTGCTGCGTCGCCCGGCACATCCGCCCGAGCTTGGTGTACTTGATGACGTAGGTGAGCAGCGCCATGCCGGCGAAGGCGGCCACCAGGATGAAGATCTTGGTGTAGGTCAGTTGCACGAAGCCGGTGCCCACCTCGATGCGCATGGCGCCTTCGAGCAGGGTTGGCACGCCTTGCTGGCGGGCGCCCTGGCTGATCTGCGCGTAGTTCTGCAGGATCAGCGAGATGCCGATGGCGCTGATCAGCGGGGCCAGGCGGGTGGAGTTGCGCAGGGGTTTGTAGGCGATGCGTTCGATGGTGAAGCCATAGACGCCGGTAACGACGATGGTGAACAACAGGGTGCCCAGCATCAGCAGCGGAAACGACTCGATACCAAAGTAGGCCAGCAATGCCAGGCTGATCGCCGCGAGGTACGCGGAGATCATGTACACCTCGCCGTGCGCGAAGTTGATCATGCCGATAATGCCATAGACCATTGTGTAGCCGATGGCGATCAGGCCGTAGACCGACCCGAGGGTCAGGCCGTTGACCAGTTGCTGCAGGAAAATACCATCCATAACGCAATCTCACCTGATTGAGATTGCACGAGCGCCGACCACGCAGGATCCGGATGCAACGGCCCTCGCAGCGCAGAACTGTGCAGATCTACTGACAATGACAGGTACCGCGGGGCTACGGCCCGGTGCGAAACGCACACGGGCCGTTGGCCATTGTTATTTTTGTTTTTCCAGCTGGTGGTACTTGCCGTTGGCATCCCACTGGTAGACCACGTAGTCGGAGACGGTCAGGTCGCCCTTCTGGTCCCACTTCTTCTCGCCCATGACGGTCTTGACCGGGTTGGCCTTCAGCCACTTGGCGGCGTCCTCGCCCTTGTTCGACTTGGCGCCGTTGAAGGCGGCGGCCAGGGCCTGGACCGAAGCGTAGGCGTACAGGGTGTAGCCTTCAGGCTCGGTGCCGTTCTTGCGGAACTCTTCCACCACGGTCTTGCTGTCGGGCAGCAGGCGCGGGTCGGCGCCGAAGGTCATGTACACGCCGTTGGTGTACTGGGCGCCGCCGGCGGTGGCCACCAGTTCGTCGGTGACGATGCCGTCGTCGGACATGAACGCCACATCCTTCAGGCCCTGCTCGCGCAGCTGGCGTACCAGCGGACCGGCCTCGGGGTGCAGGCCGCCGAAGTAGACGACGTCGGCACCGGCGGCGCGGATCTTGGTGACCACGGCGCTGAAGTCCTTCTCGCCACGGGTCAGGCCTTCGTACAGCACAGGTTTGACGCCACGTTTTTCCAGTTGCGCCTTGGTCGCGTCGGCCAGGCCCTGGCCGTAGGTGTCCTTGTCGTGCAGCACGACGACCTTCTTGCCCTTGAGCACATCGACGATGTAGTTGCCGGCGACGATGCCCTGCTGGTCGTCACGGCCGCACATGCGGAACATCGCGGACAGGCCGCGTTCAGTGACCTGCGGGTTGGTCGAGCCTGGGGTGATGGCGATCACGCCGGCCTCGTCGTAGACCTCGGAAGCGGGGATGGTGTTGGAGGAGCAGAAGTGACCAACCACGCCCGCCACCTTGTCTTGGTCGACCAGGCGGTTGGCCACGGCCACGGCCTGCTTCGGCTCGCAGGCGTCATCGCCCTTGACCAGGACGATCTTCTCGCCGTTCACGCCACCGGCCTTGTTGATCACATCGGCTGCTGCCTGTGCACCTTTCATGTACTGCTCGCCAAACGCTGCGTTGGCCCCGGTCATGGGACCCGCGACGCCGATCTTGATGTCGGCCTGAACATACGAAGAAACACCCAGTGCCGTGGCTACGGCCAGTGCCAGGAAACCTTTCTTGTAAAACGTCTGCGACATGAGGTGGTGCTCCTAGAGTATTTTTTTTGGTTGGCACTACAACTTCTCAGCCCTGTGCTCCGAGCAAGGGCCGTGCCAGTGGTTTTGTCTTCCGGGAAAACACACGACAGGGGGTGAACAGAGGCGACCGGCGGCCTTTTCTTTATTGAGCGTGCAACCGTCTACTGCGGAGCAAGCGCTACCGACACGCCTAGACAAGGAGCAACCATCGAACGCCATCATTGCAACCCTTGCGAGTGTTAACGTGCAACCGACCTGTAACAGCGGACGTCACCGAACTGCACACCGCTGGTGCGTGACTGCTACAGGCGGCACCGTTAGAAGGCTAGCTGGCGCACGGAAAATTACCTGCAAAGGCCATGATCGCGGGCGCCGTGGGAGCGGGCTTGCCCCGCGATCTGGCACAATGGTCGCCATTGCCCGCCTTGGAGCTTCCCCCTGATGAGCGAGAGCGCATTCGCCGAGCGCATCGTGCACAACCTGCTCGACACCGACTTCTACAAACTGACGATGATGCAGGCGGTCCTGCACAACTACCCGGACGCCGACGTCGAATGGGAATTCCGTTGCCGCAATGGCGAGGACCTGCGGCCCTACCTGGGCGAGATCCGCAACCAGCTCGAACTGCTCAGCGAGCTGACCCTGGATGACGATCAACTGGCCTTCCTCGAACGCATCAGCTTCCTCAAGCCGGACTTCCTGCGCTTCCTGCGCCTGTTCCGCTTCAACCTGCGCTATGTGCGCATCGGCATCGAAAACGATCAGCTGTTCCTGCGCCTGCGCGGCCCCTGGCTGCATGTGATCCTCTTCGAGGTGCCATTGCTGGCGATCATCAGCGAGGTGCGCAACCGCCACCTGCACCCGCGCATGCGCCTGGCCGAAGCCCGTGACCAGCTGCACCGCAAGTTCGACTGGCTGCGCGCCCACGCCAGCGACGACGAACTGGCCCACCTGCAGGTGGCCGACTTCGGCACCCGCCGGCGCTTCTCCAGCCGCGTCCAGGAAGAGGTGGTGCGGGTGTTGCGCGATGAGTTCCCGGGCCGTTTCGTCGGCACCAGCAACGTCGACCTGGCATGGAAACTGGATATCAAGCCCCTGGGCACCATGGCCCACGAGTGGATCATGGCCCACCAGCAGCTCGGCCCGCGGCTGATCGACAGCCAGATCGCCGCCCTGGACTGCTGGGTCCGCGAATACCGTGGATTGCTCGGTATCGCCCTGACCGACTGCATCACCATGGATGCCTTCCTCCAGGACTTCGACCTGTACTTCGCCAAGCTGTTCGACGGCCTGCGCCACGACTCGGGCGAGCCGGTGGCCTGGGCCGAGAAGGCCATCGCCCACTACCAGAAGCTGGGGATCGACCCGATGACCAAGACCCTGGTGTTCTCCGACGGCCTGAACCTGACCCGCTCGCTGGAGATCTTCCGGGCCCTGCGCGGGCGCATCAATGTCAGCTTCGGTATCGGCACCAACCTGACCTGCGACATCCCCGGTGTGGCACCGATGAACATCGTGCTTAAAATGACCGACTGCAACGGCTCGCCGGTGGCGAAGATCTCCGACGAAGCCGCCAAGACCCAGTGCCGCGACGCGAACTTCGTCGCCTACCTGCGTCACGTATTCAAAGTCCCCAGCAAGGAGTAACCCATGCAAGCCGTTCAGCAAGAGATTGCCCGGGCGCTCAAGGTGCAGCCGCCGTTCGCAGACGCCACCGCGCTCGAGCGGGAAGTCGCCCGGCGCGTGGCCTTCATCAAGGACTGCCTGGCCAATGCCCGGCTCAAGACCCTGGTACTGGGCATCAGCGGCGGCGTCGACTCGCTGACCGCCGCCCTGCTCGCCCAGCGCGCCATCAACGAGCTGCGCAGCGAAACCGGCGACAAGGCCTACACCTTCATCGCCGTGCGCCTGCCGTATCAAGTGCAGCATGACGAGCATGACGCCCAGGCCTGCCTGGAGGTGATCAAGGCCGACGAGGTGCACACCATCGACATCGCCCCGGCGGTGAAGGCCCTGGCCGCGGAAGTTCAGGCGCTGAAAAATGGCTCGCCGACCCTGGTGGACTTCGTCGTCGGCAACGTCAAGGCGCGCACGCGCATGGTCGCCCAGTACACCGTCGCCGGCGCCCGGGCGGGTTTGGTGATCGGCACCGACCATGCCGCTGAGGCGGTGATGGGGTTCTTTACCAAGTTCGGTGACGGAGCGTGCGACCTGGCGCCGCTGAGCGGGCTGGTGAAGAACCAGGTGCGGGCCATCGCGCGCAGCTTCGGCGCGCCAGAGTCGCTGGTGGAGAAGGTGCCGACCGCGGACCTGGAAGACCTCGAGCCGGGCAAGCCGGACGAGGCGTCACACGGCGTGACCTACCAGCAGATCGATGCATTCCTGCATGGGCAGCCGGTCGATCAGGCAGCGTTCGACATCATCGTCGCCACCTACCGCAAGACCCAGCACAAGCGCGAGCTGCCGTTCGCGCCCTGAATAGCATGAGGTTGAACGTGGGAGCGGGCTTGCCCCGCGATGACATCGGTGATTTCACCATCGCCATCGCGGGGCAAGCCCGCTCCCACAGGGTACTGCGTCAGGTTTTGATTACTTGACGACAACCTTGCCCTTCATCATCGAGATGTGGCCCGGGAAGGTGCAGAAGAAGCTGTAGTCGCCACCGGCTTCCAGCTTCGAGGTGTCGAGCTTGATGGTGTCCTTCTCGCCGGCACCGATCATCTTGGTGTGGCCGATGATCGCGGCGTTGTCGGCCTTGATGTAGTCCTTGTCCAGGCCTTGCGACATGCCTTCGGTGGCGATGGCCTGCATGTCGGCGGTCTTGCTGATCACCAGGTTATGGCCCATGACGTTCTTCGGCAGGCTGCCACCGTGGGTCAGTTCGATCTCGACGGTCTTGCAGCTCTTGTCGATGGTGAATTCCTTGGTGTTGAACGACATCTGGTCGGTCGAGTCGACAGTCACCTTGCAGTCGGCGGCAAAGACAGAGGCGCTGGCGAGGGTCAGCAGGGATACCGCTACAGCTTTCGCAAACATCATGAATCTCCTTGGCAGGGTTTTATCAATTGCGAGACTGCCTGAAAACCGGACGCCCGTACCTGATGTGGGTCAAGGGGTGTCAAGTGGCCAGGCAGTAGATTTGTTCAATGGATTGTATACAACCAATCAAAGTGCACATCATGCCCTCTTGATAGACGATGGGACAACCTCTCATTTAGGAGTTGAATGAAATGTCCCTTTCCAGCTTCATGAACAGCCTGCTCGCCGCCTACGCCCACGGCGCCAGTGGCGCCATCTGCGAGTTCGCCCGCCCCGAGTGACCTCCCCCTTGGAAGCGACAGGCATGCGCCTTACCCTGTGCGCGCATGTAAAGGGAGATAAGCAATGCCTGTACGTTCCGTTTGTGTCTTCTGTGGCGCCAGCATCGGTGCCAACCCCGCCTATCGCGAAGCCGCCGTGGCCCTGGGCCAGGCCATCGCCCGCCGTGGCCTGACCCTGGTCTACGGTGGTGGCGCGGTCGGCCTGATGGGCACCGTCGCCGATGCCGCGCTGGCTGCTGGTGGCGAAGTCATCGGCATCATTCCCCAGAGTCTGATGAACGCCGAGATCGGCCACAAGGGCCTGACCCGCCTCGAGGTGGTGGACGGCATGCACGCGCGCAAGGCGCGCATGGCCGAGCTCAGCGATGCCTTCATCGCCCTGCCGGGTGGCCTGGGCACGCTGGAGGAGCTGTTCGAGGTATGGACCTGGGGGCAACTGGGCTATCACGCCAAGCCGCTGGGGCTGCTGGATGTGAACGGGTTCTATGAAAAGCTGGGCGGGTTCCTCGACCATATCGTCGAGGAGGGCTTCGTGCGGCCGCAGCATCGGGCGATGCTGTTGCTTGGGCAGCAGCCGGATGAGCTGCTGGACGGGATGGATCGGTTCGAATCGCCGGTGTTGCCGAAGTGGGTCGACAAGCAGCCGGATTGATCCCGGCAAACATCGGCCTTGTGGGAGCGGGCTTGTCCCGCGATTGCGATGGTGAATCCAACATTGCAATCGCGGGGCAAGCCCGCTCCCACAAAGGACTATCCTGCCACTGGCGTTAGCGCGGAATGACCGGCTGGCGCGGCTTCTTGCCCTTGCCGCCCTTGGCTGCCTCTTTACGCTCCTTGGCCGCCTGCTGGTTGCGGGCGAACGCCTCGGCCTTGGCCTTCTCGCGCTTGTCCCACGGCTTGCTGCCATCACTGGCGCGCGGTGGCAGGCCAGTGTGCTGGGTGAGGATCTTCTGGTCCTTGCCCACCTTGTGGCTGCCGGCCGGCGTCGAGTTCTTGCGCCGGGCGCTCTGGTAGCTGTCGGTCTGCGGCTGGTGCAGCGGGATCAGCTGGTGCTTGCCCGGTCCGATCAGGTCGGCGCGGCCCATGCGCTGCAGCGCTTCACGCAGCATCGGCCAGCCCTTCGGATCGTGGTAGCGCAGGAACGCCTTGTGCAAGCGGCGCTGCTCCTCGCTCTTGACGATCTCCACCCCTTCGCTCTTGTAGGTGACCTTGCGCAGCGGGTTCTTGCCCGAGTGGTACATGGCGGTGGCCGAGGCCATCGGCGAGGGGTAGAACGCCTGCACCTGGTCGGCGCGGAAGCCATTGCCCTTGAGCCACAGGGCCAGGTTCATCATGTCTTCGTCGGTGGTGCCCGGGTGCGCGGCGATGAAGTACGGGATCAGGTACTGCTCCTTGCCGGCTTCCTTCGAGAACTTCTCGAACATGCGCTTGAAGCGGTCGTAGGTGCCGATGCCCGGCTTCATCATCTTGTCCAGCGGACCACGCTCGGTGTGCTCCGGGGCGATCTTCAGGTAGCCGCCAACGTGGTGGGTGACCAGCTCGCGCACGTATTCCGGCGACTCGACCGCCAGGTCGTAGCGCAGGCCCGAGGCGATCAGGATCTTCTTCACCCCCGGCAGGGCACGGGCCTTGCGATACAGCTCGATCAGCGAGCTGTGGTCGGTGTTGAGGTTCTCGCAGATGCCCGGGAACACGCACGACGGCTTGCGGCAGTGCTTCTCGATATCGTGGCTCTTGCAGGCGATGCGGTACATGTTGGCGGTCGGGCCGCCGAGGTCGGAGACCACGCCGGTGAAGCCCGGCACCTTGTCACGCATCTCCTCGATCTCGTGCAGGATCGACTCGTGGGAGCGGTTCTGGATGATCCGGCCTTCGTGCTCGGTGATCGAGCAGAAGGTGCAGCCACCGAAGCAGCCACGCATGATGTTCACCGAGAAGCGGATCATCTCGTAGGCCGGGATGCGCTCCTTGCCATAGGCCGGGTGCGGGATACGCGCATACGGCATGCCGAATACGTAGTCCATTTCCTCGGTGGTCATGGGAATGGGTGGCGGGTTGAACCACACATCCACGTCACCATGCTTCTGCACCAGGGCGCGGGCGTTGCCAGGGTTGGTCTCCAGGTGCAGCACGCGGTTGGCGTGGGCGTAGAGCACCGGGTCGTTGCGTACCTTCTCGAACGACGGCAGGCGGATCACCGACTTCTCGCGGGTGACGCTCGGGCTGTCGAGGATCTGCACGACCTTGGCTTCGTTCGGGTCTTCCTGCTCGCCCTTGGCCTGCTCGATGGCACAGGCCTGGGTGTCCTGGGTGTTCACGTACGGGTTGATGATCTTGTCGACCCGGCCCGGACGGTCGATGCGGGTGGAGTCGATCTCGAACCAGCCCTGCGGGGTGTCGCGGCGAATGAACGCGGTGCCGCGCACGTCAGTGATGTGCTCGATGCTTTCACCCTGGGACAGGCGCTGGGCGACCTCGACGATCGCCCGCTCGGCGTTGCCGTACAGCAGGATGTCGGCGCTGGCGTCGACCAGGATCGAGTGGCGGACCTTGTCCTGCCAGTAGTCGTAGTGGGCGATGCGGCGCAGCGAAGCCTCGATGCCGCCGAGCACGATCGGCACGTGCTTGTAGGCTTCCTTGCAGCGCTGGCTGTACACCAGGCTGGCACGGTCCGGACGCTTGCCAGCCATGCCGCCGGGGGTGTAGGCGTCATCGGAACGGATCTTCTTGTCCGCGGTGTAGCGGTTGATCATCGAGTCCATGTTGCCCGCCGCGACGCCGAAGAACAGGTTCGGCTCGCCGAGCTTCATGAAGTCGTCCTTCGACTGCCAGTTCGGCTGGGCGATGATGCCTACGCGAAAGCCCTGGGCTTCCAGCAGGCGGCCAATGATGGCCATGCCGAACGACGCATGGTCGACGTAGGCGTCGCCGGTCACGATGATGATGTCGCAGGAATCCCAGCCGAGCTGATCCATCTCCTCCCTGCTCATCGGCAGGAAAGGCGCTGGTCCGAAGCATTCGGCCCAGTACTTGGGATAGTCGTAGAGTGGTTTGGCTGCTTGCATGTCAGTGACCGGTTCTAATGTGCAGGAAAATCGCGGGCGCGGAATATAGCACAAATTTTGACCAAATCCGACGGTAGTGGTCGGATTCATGCATGCGAACAAATATCACTGTGGGAGCGGGCTTGCCCCGCTATGGCGGTGGATGCTTCAACAAAGCAATCGCGGGGCAAGCCCGCTCCCACGATCCGCTCCCACAGGGGGCCAAGTCCAGCCCGAGGGCTTTATTCGTCGTCGTCGAAGTTGTACATGCCCGGGGCGAGGTTCTCGAAGCGGGTGTACTTGCCGATGAACGCCAGGCGCACGAAGCCGATAGGGCCGTTACGCTGCTTGCCGATGATGATCTCGGCCACGCCCTTGTGCTCGGTCTCGGGGTGATACACCTCGTCGCGGTAGACGAACATGATCACGTCGGCGTCCTGCTCGATCGCACCCGATTCACGCAGGTCGGAGTTGACCGGGCGCTTGTTGGGGCGCTGCTCCAGGGAGCGGTTGAGCTGCGACAGGGCAATCACCGGGCAGTTGAACTCCTTGGCCAGCGCCTTGAGCGAGCGGGAGATCTCGGAAATCTCGTTGGTCCGGTTGTCACCGGCCGAACCCGGAATCTGCATCAGCTGCAGGTAGTCGACCATGATCATGGCGATCTCGCCATGCTCGCGGGCCAGCCGGCGGGTACGCGCACGCATCTCCGAGGGGCTGATACCGGCGGTATCGTCGATGAACAGCTTGCGGTCGTTGAGCAGGTTCACCGCCGAGGTCAGGCGCGGCCAGTCATCGTCGTCCAGCTGGCCGGAACGTACCTTGGTCTGGTCGATCCGCCCGAGCGACGAGAGCATACGCATGATCAGCGATTCACCGGGCATCTCGAGGGAGAACACCAGCACCACCTTGTCGCTGCGCAACACGGCGTTTTCCACCAGGTTCATGGCGAAGGTGGTCTTGCCCATCGACGGACGGCCGGCGACGATGATCAGGTCGGCCGCCTGCAGGCCGCTGGTCTTCTCGTCCAGGTCGGTGAAACCGGTGGACACGCCGGTGATGTCGCTGTCGGAGTTGAACAGCGTGTCGATGCGGTCGATGGCCATGGTCAACAGCTCGTTGACCCCCACCGGGCCACCGGTCTTCGGCCGCGCCTCGGCGATCTGGAAGATCTGCCGTTCGGCGTCGTCGAGGATCTCCTCGGCGTTGCGCCCCTGGGGGTTGAAGGCGTTGTCGGCGATGTCAGTGCTGATGCTGATCAGCTGACGCAACGTGGCCCGCTCGCGGATGATCGCGGCGTAGGCCTTGATGTTGGCCACCGACGGGGTGTTCTTGGCCAGCTCGGCCAGGTACGCCAGGCCACCGACCTGGGTGGACACGCCTTCCTTGTCCAGCTGCTCGTGCAGGGTCACCACGTCGAACGGCTGGTTCGCGTCCACCAGCTTGTGAATGGCGCGGAAGATCAGGCGGTGGTCATGCCGGTAGAAATCGCCGTCCGACACCTGGTCCAGCACCCGCTCCCAGGCGTTGTTGTCCAGCATCAGGCCACCGAGCACGGCTTGTTCAGCCTCGATGGAATGCGGCGGCACCTTCAGGGCGGCGGTTTGCAGGTCGAGCTGTTCGGGGGTGGTGATCTCGTTCATGGCCACGAAAGAATTCTGGGGGATGAAAAAGACAAAGGGCACGGCCTGTTCAACACAGGACCGTGCCCGATGTTAACCGTCTGACCCACAGGGAGCCAGCCGGTCAGCGCAGCTTAGGCAGCTACGACGACCACACGTACGGTGGCTTCAACGTCGCTGTGCAGGTGCACGGCTACGTCGTATTCGCCAACCTGACGGATGGTGCCGTTCGGCAGACGAACTTCAGCCTTGGCCACTTCAACGCCGGAGGCGGTCAGGGCGTCAGCGATGTCGTGGGTGCCGATCGAACCGAACAGCTTGCCTTCGTCGCCAGCGGTGGCAGTGATGGTCACTTCCAGCTCGGCCAGTTGGGCAGCGCGGCTTTCAGCCGAAGCTTTCTTGTCTGCTGCGGCTTTTTCCAGCTCGGCGCGGCGTTCTTCGAACGCGGCCAGGTTGGCGGCGTTGGCAACGGTGGCCTTGCCGAATGGCAGCAGGAAGTTACGGCCGTAACCAGCCTTAACGTTTACTTTGTCGCCCAGGTTGCCCAGGTTGGCGACTTTTTCCAGCAGGATCAGTTCCATTTGGTAAAACCTCTTAACTTTTAACCTTCACCGTTCGCGGAGTCGTCACCCTGTGAAGGGGACTTGCGACCGCGAAAATCAATCAGGCTGTCGACAATGGCCAAAACCACGAGCAACGGATACATCAGCTGCATGAGCAGCGGCAGCGTCACGTACATCCCCACCAGCCAGAAACCGGCCAGTCGCCGCTGCGCCACCAGCCCATGAACCAGGGCGATGCCAGCAAGCAGCAGCACCAGGCTGGAGGCGGAGGCCAGGACGATGAACGACGACCCGAGGAACGGGCCCAGCACCATCAATGACACCAGCACCAGCATTGGCACCAGCGGCAGCCTCAGCTCGCGAAACTCGCGGGCGAAACCGCCGGGGTTGTACAACGCAGCCTGCCAATAGCGCGCCAGCATCAAAGCCAGCAGGCTGAACAGCTGCAGCATTACCGCACTGGAAGCGACCAGCAACGGGCCGATCAGCTCACCAGGTAGCACCGGTTGGCCCTCGATCTGCGGCAGGGCTTTTTCAAGCGCCTTGGCCAGCACCTCGAAGGTCTCGCGCATCACCGCGTCCAGGATCAGGCTGTACAGCAAGCCTAATGCGACACTGGACAGCAGCACCCGGGTCCAGGAATGCCCGGCCCGCAACAAGGCGGCCAGACCCAGCGTTCCCAACAGCACCAGCAAGGTGCTCGGTTCGCCGAAGAACGCGATGATCAACGCTGGCAAAAGGCCCCAGGCGATAACCGATGACGCGTCCTTGAACCCGCGCCGCAGGAGCACCAGGCTCCCGGCGGCGGCACTCAACCAGAACAGCAGCGGCAGTACCGCGCTGATGACCACCACCAGGGTGGCCTGCACACGACCGCGCATGATGAAACTTGCCAACGCTCGCATGCTTATCCCTTGCTACTTAAGTCGACGACCCGGTCTCAGCGGCCGTGGCTGTCGGTGTAGGGCAGCAGGGCCAGGAAGCGGGCGCGCTTGATAGCGGTAGCCAGCTGACGCTGATAACGAGCTTTGGTACCGGTGATGCGGCTTGGAACGATCTTGCCGGTTTCGGATACGTAAGCTTTCAGGGTGTTGAGATCTTTGAAGTCGATCTCTTTCACGTCTTCAGCAGTGAAGCGGCAGAATTTACGACGACGGAAGAAACGTGCCATGTGATTGGCTCCTCAAAAGGTCCGTGGATTACTCGTCAGCGTTATCGCTGTTGTCGCTGTCATTGCTGTCGTCGCCTTCGGCGCCATCAGCATGCTCAGGACGTTCGCGACGCTCACGGCGCTCGCTGCGGTTCTCTTCTGCCTTGAGCATCTCGGACGGGCCGGTAACGGCTTCGTCACGACGGATGACCAGGTTACGGATCACGGCATCGTTGTAGCGGAAGTTGTCTTCCAGCTCGGCCAGGGCCTTGCCGGTGCACTCAACGTTCAGCATCACGTAGTGAGCCTTATGAACATTGTTGATTGCGTAGGCCAGTTGACGACGGCCCCAGTCTTCCAGACGGTGGATCTTGCCGCCGTCTTCTTCGATCAGCTTGGTGTAACGCTCAACCATGCCGCCGACTTGCTCGCTCTGGTCCGGGTGAACCAGGAAGATGATTTCGTAATGACGCATGAATGCTCCTTACGGGTTAGTAGTCTGCCAGCGAATCTGGTCAGACAAGGAGTGAATGACACTGTAAGTCTTGCCCCGGCGTGTAGGCGCATGCGCACCGGCCAGCTGGCAAGGGGCGCAATTGTAGAGAAGGCCGGGGGGACAAGCAAGGTGATTGGCGAATATTTGAACAGCCGGAAACACATTTCGCGGGCAACCATGGAACGTGGGAGCGGGCTTGCCCCGCGATACGATGTCGAGTCCACCACCATCGCGGGGCAAGCCCGCTCCCACGCTGCCCGATATCAAGCCATCAGCGCTTGATCTGACGCTGCCTCACGGCCTCGAACAGGCACACCCCGGTCGCCACCGAGACGTTCAGGCTGCTGACGCTGCCCGCCATCGGCAGCTTGACCAGGAAATCGCAGTGCTCGCGGGTCAGACGGCGCATGCCCTTGCCTTCGGCGCCCATGATCATCACCAATGGACCGGTCAGGTCCTGCTGGTAGATCTCCTGCTCGGCCTCGCCGGCAGTGCCCACCACCCACAGGCCACGCTGCTGGAGTTTTTCCAGGGTGCGGGACAGGTTGGTCACGGCCACCAGCGGAATCACTTCCGCGGCGCCGCAGGCCACTTTGCGCACCACGGCGGTCAGGCTCGCGGACTTGTCCTTGGGAATCACCACGGCGGTGGCACCGGCAGCATCGGCAGTGCGCAGGCAAGCGCCAAGGTTGTGCGGATCGGTGACACCATCGAGCACCAGGATCAGTGGCGGCGTCTCGGTGCGTTCGAGCAGCTCCTCGAGCATCAGTTCGCCCCACACCTGGCTCGGGCTCACCTCGGCGACCACGCCCTGGTGCACGCCCTCGACCCAGGCGTCGAGCTCACGACGCTCGGCCTGGCCGACCTGGACGCGGTTTTCCGCGGCCAGGGCCAGCAAGGCCTGGATGCGCGGTTCGCTGCGCCCCTCGGACAGCCAGATCTGCTTGACGCGCTTGGGGTGGTGCTGCAGCAGCGCCTGCACGGCATGCACACCGTAGATCTTTTCCAGCTGACTCATGACTTGCTCTTGCCCTTTCGTGGCGCGCCGGACTTCGACGGCCCCTTGCGATGCTTGGTCTTGCCCGACGCCTTGGCGCCCTTCTCCGCTTTGCCGCCGGCGTGAGCGCTGTGCTTGGCGTCGCTCATCAGCGCCTTCTTCATCTCGCGGCTCTTGCGCACCTCGGCGTTACGCTGCACCGCGTCTTTCGGGAAGTACGCCTCGGCGGTCTCGCTCTTGCGGCTGCGCGGCTTGGGCGAGATCTTCGCCTCGGGCGCCGCTGCCGGCTCCGCCGCGGCCTTGCCGGCAGGCGCGGCGGACTTGCGGCCGACCGGCGCGTTGACGGTGGCCTCGGACATCTCGAAATCGATCTTGCGCTGTTCGAGATCGACGCGCATGACCTTGACCTCGACCGTGTCGCCCAGGCGGAAGCTGCGGCCGCTGCGCTCGCCCGACAGACGGTGGTGTACCGGGTCGAAGTGGTAGTAGTCGCCCGGCAGGGCGCTGACATGCACCAGGCCTTCGACATAGATGTCGGTCAGCTCGATGAACAGGCCGAAACCGGTCACCGCGGTGATCACGCCAGGGAAGGTCTCGCCCACGCGGTCACGCATGTACTCGCACTTGAGCCAGTTGACCACGTCGCGGGTGGCCTCGTCGGCGCGGCGCTCGGTCATCGAGCACTGTTCGCCCATCTGGTCGAGGGTGTTCTCGTCGTACGGGTAGATGCGCGCCTTGGGGATGCTCATGGCGCCGGCACGCTTGACGTGCGGGGTATCGACCTTGGAGCGGATCACGCTGCGGATGGCACGGTGCACCAGCAGGTCCGGGTAACGGCGGATCGGCGAGGTGAAGTGGGTGTAGGCTTCGTAGTTCAGGCCGAAGTGGCCGTTGTTCTCGACGCTGTACACCGCCTGGCTCAGCGAGCGCAGCATGACGGTCTGGATCAGGTGGAAGTCCGGACGCCCGGCGATGCTCGCCAGCAGTTGCTGGTAGTCCTTGGGCGATGGGTCCTTGCCCTTGTGCAGGGTCAGGCCCAGCTCGCCGAGGAAGGCGCGCAGTTTTTCCAGGCGCTCCGGCGGCGGACCGTCGTGCACGCGGTACAGCGCAGGCACGTTGTGCTTCTGCAGGAACTCGGCGGTGGCGACGTTGGCCGCCAGCATGCATTCCTCGATCAGCTTGTGGGCATCGTTGCGCACGGTCGGACGAATTTCGTCGATCTTGCGGTCTTCGCCGAAGATGATCCGGGTTTCCTGGGTTTCGAAGTCGATCGCGCCACGGGTGTGACGGGCGTCGACCAGCACCTTGTACAGGTTGTACAGGTTCTTCAGGTCCGGCAGGACTTCCTTGTATTCCTCGCGCAGCGCCTTGCCTTCACGGGTACGGGCATGTTCGAGCATGCTGCTGACCTTGTTGTAGGTCAGGCGCGCGTGGGAGTGGATCACCCCTTCGTAGAACTGGTAGTCGACCATCTGGCCGGCCTTGTTCATGGTCATTTCGCAGACCATGGCCAGGCGATCGACGTGCGGGTTCAGCGAGCACAGGCCGTTGGACAGCTCCTCGGGGAGCATCGGCACCACGCGCTCGGGGAAGTACACCGAGTTGCCGCGCTGCTGGGCCTCGACGTCCAGGGCCGAGCCCAGGCGCACGTAGCTGGAGACGTCGGCGATCGCCACGTACAGGCGCCAGCCGCCGGAGAACAGGCGCAGCTTGCCCAGCGGTTCGCAATAGACGGCGTCGTCGAAGTCGCGGGCGTCCTCGCCGTCGATGGTGACGAACGGCAGATGGCGCAGGTCGACGCGCTTTTCCTTGTCCTTCTCCTCGACTTCGGAGCGGAACTTGCGCGCTTCCTTGATCACGTCCTGCGGCCAGACATGCGGGATGTCATAGCTGCGCAGGGCGATGTCGATCTCCATGCCCGGCGCCATGTAGTTGCCGATCACCTCGATCACGTCGCCCTGGGGCTGGAAGCGCGGAGTTGGCCAGTGAGTGATCTTGATCGAGACGAACTGGCCGATCTTGGCGCCGCCGTTGCGCCCGGCGGTGACCAGCACTTCCTGCTGGATCTTCGGGTTGTCCGGGGTCACGTAGCCGATGCCGCCTTCTTCGAAGTAGCGGCCGACCACGCTTTCATGGGCGCGGGAAATGACTTCGACCAGCACGCCTTCACGGCGGCCACGGCGGTCGACGCCGGACACCCGGGCCAGGCCGCGGTCGCCATCGAACACCAGGCGCATCTGCGCCGGGCTGAGGAACAGGTCCTCGCTGCCGTCGTCGGGGATCAGGAAGCCGAAACCATCACGGTGGCCGGATACGCGGCCGCAGATCAGGTCGAGCTTGTCCACCGGGGCATAGGTGCCGCGCCGGGTATAGATAAGCTGACCATCGCGCTCCATGGCACGCAGGCGGCGGCGCAGGGCTTCGATCTGGTCTTCTTCATAAAGACCGAACTCCTCGGCCAGCTGTTCGCGGGCAGCCGGTTCGCCACGGTCGGCGAGGCGCTGCAGGATCAGCTCACGGCTGGGGATGGGGTTGTCGTATTTTTCCGCTTCGCGAGCGGCCTCGGGATCGAGGGATTGCCAATCGGCCATCAGAAAGGATTCACCTTGGGGTATATAGAGTGGAATTCTGGCATAGGCGTATTGAAACCGGAAATGTCAGCCTTGGACAGCCCCGGCAGTGTGTCCGTCGTGCGGCAATAGGCCTGCGGAATCAACAAGTTGAATTTTTTGAATTTTTTTTCGTTCGGGGGGTTTACAGGCATCAGGAGCGTCCGTATAGTGCGCACCACAACGACGGACAACCCCGAAGTTGTAGTAGAGATGAACGACGCTGTAAAGCATCTTGTAATCTCGAATGTGTGCCCAGGTGGCGGAATTGGTAGACGCGCTGGTTTCAGGTATCAGTGGCTTAACGGCCGTGGAAGTTCGAGTCTTCTCCTGGGCACCAAATTTTTCAAGTAACAGATGACCAAGGATCTGTTACTACTGTGTGAAAGCGAACGATAGTCGCCTTCCTCAGATGATGCAAAGCTTTGCCCAGGTGGCGGAATTGGTAGACGCGCTGGTTTCAGGTATCAGTGACTTAACGGTCGTGGAAGTTCGAGTCTTCTCCTGGGCACCATACAAAAACCCACTAGCTTGCTAGTGGGTTTTTTCTTGCCTGCGATTTTTGCAGCCGACCAACGCCCTCCCCTGTAGGAGCGGCCTTGTGTCGCGAAAGGGTCGCACAGCGACCCCGGCGATCTTGACGTGAACGCTGAAACCGAGGGCCGCTGCGCGACCCTTTCGCGAAACCAGGCCGCTCCTACACAGATCCCATGAATTTCCCGTCATGCGCCCATTTGAGAAACAATTTCGTTTACCATTGTTTCCAAATATGTAGCCGTAAGCGAGGAAGTACCCGCATGACGATCCGCCCGCAACCGCTGATGCGCGCCCTGGCCGCCGCAGTTCTGAGCCTGGTGATCGGCGCTCCGGCCGCCCTGGCAGACGAACCGGTCACGCTGACGATGTACAACGGCCAGCACAAGGAAATCGGCGACGCCATCGCCAAGGCCTACGAGGCCAAGACCGGCATCCATATCAATATCCGCAAGGGCAGCAGCAACCAGCTGGCCAGCCAGATCATCGAGGAAGGCGCACGCTCGCCGGCCGACATCATCTACACCGAAGAGTCCCCGCCCCTGAACAACCTGGGCGAGCTGGGCCTGCTGGCGAAGATCGACGACGCCACCGCGAACATGATGCCCAAGGAATACGTAGGTGCGAATGGCACTTGGATGGGCATCACCGCCCGTACCCGTATCGTGGTGTTCAACCCGAAGAAGATCGACGAGAAAGACCTGCCGACCACGGTCATGGACTTCGCCAACCCCGAGTGGGAAGGGCGCGTCGGCTACGTCCCCACCAGCGGCGCCTTCCAGGAACAGGCCGTGGCCATCCTGAAGATGCATGGCCGCGAAGCCACCGAGGAATGGCTGACCGGCCTGAAAGCCTTCGGCAAGACCTACACCAACAACATGGTGGCCCTCAAGGCCGTGGAAAAAGGCGAAGTGGCCGCGGTACTGGTGAACAACTACTACTGGTATGCGCTTGAGCGCGAGCGCGGCAAGCTCGACTCCAAGCTGTACTACCTGGCCGATGGCGATGCCGGCAACCTGGTCACCATTTCCGGCGCCGCGGTGGTCAAGGCCAGCAAGCACCCCAAGGAAGCCCAGGCCCTGCTCAACTGGATGGCCAGCGAAGAAGGCCAGCGGGTAATCACCCAGACCACCGCCGAATATCCGCTGCACAAGGGCATGGTCTCGGACCGTGGCCTGAAGCCGTTCGAGGATCTGCGCCCGCCGAAGATCTCGCCGGCCGACCTTGGCAATGCCGAGGAAGCCATCGAGCTCGAACGTGAGGTTGGCCTGCTCTGATGACCGCCGCCCTGCCCTCGCCCGCCTTGTCGCGCTTCGTACCGAAGCGCAAGCGACCCTCCGTCTGGGTGGTGTTGCCCGTGTTGTTCCTGGTGGCGATGAGCCTGTTGCCTCTGCTTTATGTCGGGCTCAAGGCCTGGGAAGCCGGCTGGCACGAAGCCCTGCGCCTGCTCTGGCGTCCGTTTGTCTGGGGCCTGCTGCGCAACACCCTGCTGCTGATGGTCGGCGTCACCGTGCTGTGCCTGGTGGTGGGCGTGGCCCTGGCCTGGCTATTGGAGCGCAGCGACCTGCCGGGGCGGCGCCTGTGGGGCGTGGTGCTGTGCCTGCCGTTCGCCGTGCCGTCGTTCGTCAGCAGCTTCACCTGGGTGTCGCTGAGTTCGGACTTCGAGGGCTTGGGTGGGGCCATTCTGGTGATGGCGCTGTCGAAATACCCACTGGTGTTCCTGCCGGTGGCCGCCACCCTGCGCAACCTCGACACCTCGCTGGAGGAATCGGCGCGCACCCTGGGCTGCGGCCGCTGGGGCGTGTTCCACAAGATCACCCTGCCGCTGCTGTGGCCATCGATGCTGGGTGGCGCGCTGCTGATCGCCCTGCACATGCTGGTGGAGTTCGGCGCCCTGTCGATCCTCGGCCTGCAGACCTTCACCACGGCGATCTACCAGCAGTTCGAGCTGGAGTTCAGCAACGCCAACGCGGCCATGCTCTCGGCGGTGCTGCTGGTGCTGTGCCTGGCAATGCTTTGGCTGGAACTGCGGGTGCGCGGCAAGGCCCGCCATGTGCGCATTGGCCAGGGCGTCGCTCGTCGCGCGCAGCCGCTGCGCCTGCGCGGCTGGATGCCACTGGGGCAATTGTTCTGCCTGGCCCTGGCGGTGCTGGGCAGCGGCATTCCGCTGGCAATGCTCGGCTACTGGCTCAGCGTCGGGTCGTCGGCGGCCTTCCCGGTCGCGGCCATCGGCAAGGCCTTGGCCACGTCGCTGTCGGTATCCCTGGGCGGCGCCGGCTTCTGCGTGTTGCTGGCCCTGCCGATCAGCTTCCTGGTGGTGCGCTACAAAGGACGCCTGGCGATCTGGGCCGAGCGCCTGCCGTACCTGCTGCACGCCCTGCCCGGGCTGGTGATCGCCCTGACCCTGGTGTTCTTCGCCCTGCACTATGTGCCGGCGCTGTACCAGACCACCGCGCTGCTGATCCTGGCCTATGCCTTGCTGTTCCTGCCCTTGGCGCAGTCGCCGGTGCGCACCGCACTGAACAAGGCCTCGCCGACGCTGGAAGAAGCCGCGCGCACCCTGGGTGCGAGCAGTTTCGCGGCGTTCTGCCGGGTCACCCTGCCGATCATCTTCCCGGCGATGGCGGCGGCGTTCGCCCTGGTGTTCCTGGATGCGATGAAGGAGTTGACCGCGACCTTGCTGCTCAGCCCGACCGGCATGACCACCCTGGCCACCGAGGTGTGGGCGCACACCGCCAACGTCGAGTTCGCGGCGGCGGCGCCTTATGCGGCGTTGCTGATCGTGGTGTCGGGATTGCCGGTGTATCTGCTGACCACGCGGATGTATCTGAACAAGGCGTAACACCCGCTGGGGCCGCCTTGCGGCCCAATCGCGACACAAGGCCGCTCCCACAGGTACTGCACTGGCTTCAAGATCAGCGCCGAACCTGTGGGAGCGGCCTTGTGTCGCGATGCGAGGGCGCAGCCCTCGCCCGAGTCAGGCCCTGAACTGCCCCAGGCTGGCGCGCAACTGCGCCGCCAGGTCATCCAGTACCTTGCTGCTGGCCGTGGTCTGCATCACCACCTCGGCCGAGCGCTCGGCCTGGGCATGGATATTCTCCACCCGCCCGCGCACCGCCTGCGCGCCATTGGCCTGCTGCTCCGCCGCGCGGGTGGCCAGGCCGATCGCCGCATGCACCTGCTCCACCGCCGCCTGCACCGACTGCTGACGACGTTCGTTGTCACGCAGCACCAGCAAGCCTTCGCTGGCCTGGCGCCCGGCCTGGCTGATGGTCGCCACCGCCTCCTTGGCCCCCTGCTGCAGGGCGGCGATATGCGACTGGATATCCCCGGTCGAGCTCTGCGTCTTGCTCGCCAGCGCCCGCACCTCGTCGGCCACCACGGCGAAACCACGCCCGGTTTCGCCGGCCCGAGCCGCCTCGATGGCGGCGTTCAGCGCCAACAGGTTGGTCTGTTCAGCAATACCATGGATCACCGTCAGCACCACCTCGATCTGCTCGCTTTGCTTGGCCAGGCGCTCGATCACCTGGGAGCCGGTCTGCACCTCGCCGGCCAGGTTCTCGATCAACCGCGCCAGCTGGGTGGAGGCGCGGCTGTTCTCGTCGGTGGCCTGACGAATGTCCACCACCTGCTGCAACGCCGCCTGCATGGCATGACTCTCGGCCTGGGCCTCGTCGGCCATGCTCGACAGGTCGCGCAGGCTTGCCGCCACTTCGTCGCGTTGCAGCGCGGCAGCGGCATCGGCCCCCGCGTTGCGCTGGGCCATGCTGCCGATCTCCACGCCGGTGCGCTGTGCTACCTCACCGGCCTCGCGAACGATGGGCTGGAGTTTGTCGACGAAGCGGTTGACCGCCGAGGCCATGTCGCCGATCTCGTCACGGCTGTCGAGCTTGACCCGCTTGGTCAGGTCGCCCTCGCCCGCGGCCAGGTCGTTCAGCGCAGCGATCAGCAGGCCGAGCTTGCTCAGCACCCGGCGCCCGAGCACCACCGCCACCACCACCAGCACGCCCAGCCCGACCAGCACCAGGCCCAGGCCGATGCGCCAGCGCAGCTCGGCGGCGGCATCGCGCACGGTCTGCGCGGTATTGGCCTGCATCGCCGTGGCGCTGTTCTGCGCCGTCTCCAGCCGCGCCCGCAGGGCCTTGCCGCTGTCGGCGGCGGCAGCCACCAGGCTGTCGCCGACCAATTGCTCACCACTGGCGATCAGCGCGGCGAAGCGCTGGTCGAGGGCCTTGAGCTCCTGGTCGACGCCGGCGGTGGAGACGCCCATCAGCACCTTGCCGATCTCGGCACCGTTGGGGTTGATCGAGGCCTCGACGTAGTACACCGACGGATCCTTGCGCGCGGCGTCCAGTACCTTGTCCAGCGCCCGCTCACCCTGCCCCTTGTCCATCAGCGCCTGGTTGATCGGGTTCTGTCGGTTGAGGTAGCGGGTCAGGTGCTGGCCCTGGGCGTCGTCATAGATCACGAACAGCACATTGGGGTTGCGCTGGGCGCGACGGGCGAAGTCCGACAGCGTCGGCACGTCATTGTCCCAGATCGCCCGCGGCGCGACCGAGGCCAGCAGCTCGGCCATGTCGTTGGCCGAGTCCTTGAGGTTCTTCTCCAGGGTAGCGCGCAGCTGCTGCTGTTCGCCCTGCAGCCGCTCGGAAAGACCGGCACTGAGGCGTTGGCGGGTACTGGCCGAAAGGCTGTCGAGCCCGGCACGGACATCCTGCCCGGCCTGCTCCAGTTCGGCGGCCAGTTTCTGGCTGTCGTTACCCAGGCGCGCGCCCAAATCGGCCTCCAGGGCGGTGACCGTGCTCCGCGTCAGTGCAACGGCAACCAGCACCTGCACCAGAAGAGCGATACCAAGCGCAACAAACACAGGCCGCAAGAGGCGGCTTCGTAACAGTGAAAGGATGGCAGACACGTTGTAACCCTCGTGTTTCTGGCGCCATTACTTTGATGGCATCGTCAGAAACTTCTTACAGCAAGGGTTGTGCCGAAGGCAGCAGGTAAAAATGCCAGTATGCGCGGCATCTATACCGACACTGCCACGGGCAGGCCCGATCCCACAGGTACGGTGCGATTGCCATGGGTGTCGGCTTACCGGAAGAAGAGCCCCAATTCACCCGTCCAGGCATTCTGCGGCATACTCGACGCATCGATTTTCCCGGAACCCGCCATGCGCCGCCTGCTCCCCCTGACCCTGATCCTGTTGCTCGCCGCCTGCGGCGAAGGCGAACCGCTGTCGCCCCCGGACGCCCGGCTGCCCGATGGCGGTCGCTACCGTGGCCAGGTAGTCGACGGCCTGTTGCAAGGCGAGGGGCGCATCGACTACCCCAATGGAAGCTGGTACGCCGGCACCTTCAAGGACGGCCAGTGGCATGGCCAGGGCGAATGGCACGGCAGCAACGGCGAGGTCTATCGCGGCCAGTTCAGCGCCGGCCTGTTCCAGGGTCTGGGCGACCTGACCACCCCCGGCAGCCACTATGCGGGCACCTTCAAGCATGGCCGCCGCGACGGCGAGGGCGCGCTCAGGCAGAACGACCAGACCTACCGCGGCCAGTTCAAGGACGACCAGTATGAAGGTGCCGGCCAGCTCGAACTGGCCGACGGCAGTCGCTACCAGGGCCTGTTCGCCAAGGGCAAGCCCAACGGCGCCGGGGTGCGCAGCGACGCCAGCGGCAACCAGTTCAGCGGCCACTTCAGCGACGGCCAGCTGCAAGGCGCCGGCACCTACGACAGCGCCGACGGCGAGCAGTACATCGGCGAATTCAAGGACAACCGCCTCGAAGGCCGGGGCCGCTACGAGAGCGCCGACGGCGACGTCTGGATCGGCGACTTCAAGGATGGATCGCTGGTCGGCCAGGGCGAACTGCTGGGCAGTGACGGCAGCCGCTACAAAGGTGGTTTTCGCGACTGGCGCTTTGCCGGCAACGGCACCTTGCAACTGGCCGACGGCAGCCAGTATGTCGGCGGCTTCGTCGATGACGCCTACCACGGTCGCGGCAAGCTGACCCATCCGGACGGCCGGGTCGAGAGCGGCACCTGGGTCAACGGCGTGCGCGTGCGCGATGCCCAGGGCAAGCTGCTGCCCGACCCGCTGGACCTGGCCCTGCTCAACCAGGGCAAGCTGCTGGCCGATGCCCTGGCCAAGGTGCCGGCCTCGGAGCCGCCAGTGCAGCTGTACAGCCTGGTGGTGGCCGGCGACGGCCAGCAGAGCGTGTTCCTGCGCGAGGCCGACTATGTCAGCAACATGCTCAAGGTGCGCTTCGGCGCCCACGGCCAGGTGACCCTGGTCAACCATCGCGACCATCTGGCCGACCGCCCGATGGCCACCCGCGAGAACCTCAGCCGCGCCGCCCACACCCTGGCCGAGCGCAGCGGCCCCGAGGACCTGGTGTTCATCTACCTGACCAGCCACGGCAGCCACGACCACCAACTGGTGCTCGACCAGCCGCGCCTGCAACTGGCCGATCTATCCGCAGACGAGCTGGCCAGCGCCCTGGCCCCGCTCAAGGACCGCGACAAGGTGATCGTCATCTCGGCCTGCTATTCCGGTGGCTACATCGCCCCGCTCAAGGACGACCGCACCCTGGTCATGACCGCCGCCCGCCCCGACCGGGTGTCGTTCGGCTGCTCCGAAGAAGCCGATTTCACCTATTTCGGCGACGCCCTGTTCGCCCAGGCGCTGAACCAGACCGACGATCTGAAACAGGCGTTTGAACTGGCGCGGCAAAGCGTTGCCGAAAGAGAACGAAGGGAAGGCTTCGAAGCCTCGGAGCCACAGCTCTGGGCGCCGCCAGCAGTGATCAGCCACTGGCAGCGCCTGCGCCGCCAACAGGCCGAGCAAGCCCTGCGCAATGAAGCCCAGCCAGCTTCGGGGCAACAGGCAAAAAAACCTGGCGCCCACTAAGCTGTGTAGTAACGAGGGAGAGACATCATGTACCTGACGCCCCAACATGTCCTGCTTGCCGGTGCCACGGGTCTGACGGGTGAACACCTGCTCGACCGCCTGCTCAACGAGCCCACCATCAGCCGCGTGCTGGCACCGACCCGCCGCCCCCTGGCCGAGCACCCGCACCTGGAAAACCCGGTGGGCGACCCGGCCGTGTTTCTCCCGCAACTGGCCGGCCGCGTCGATATCGCCTTCTGCTGCCTGGGCACCACGCTCAAGCAGGCAGGCTCGGAAAACGCCTTCCGCGCCGTCGACCTGGACATGGTCGTGGCCTTCAGCAAGCGTGCCCGCGAGATGGGCGCACGCCACCTGCTGGTGATCAGCGCCTTGGGCGCCGATCCGAAATCGTCGGTCTTCTACAACCGGGTCAAGGGCGAGATGGAAGAGGCGCTCAAGCAGCAGGACTGGCCGCAGTTGACCATCGTGCGGCCTTCGTTGTTGCTCGGAGAGCGCATGGAGCCGCGCCTGGGTGAGCGCATGGCGGCGCCGTTTGCCCGTCTGATACCGGGCAAGTACCGGGGTATCGAGGCCTGCACCCTGGCTCGGGCGCTGTGGCGCCTGGCGCTGGAGGAGGAAGACGGGATTCGGGTGGTCGAGTCGGACGAGTTGCGAAAACTCGGCAAGTAATAGCGTTGACCTGTTATGGCCCTTTCGCGGGTAAACCCGCTCCCACAGGTTGTGCACAGGCCCTGTGGGAGCGGGTTTACCCGCGAAAGGGCCGCTACAGACCGCCCGTGGCGTTGAACCCCACCCCCGCCGCCGTCAACAACGACAACGGCAGCAGCAAGGTATCCAGCAACGCGCTCCCCGGCAGGTCCAGCCCCGGATAGGCCGGCGCCTCGGCGCCAAAGCGATCCTCGGGGCAACAACCGCCATTGATCACGTACAGGTCAAGCCGCGTCCCGGCATACACCACCGGCGCCCCCGGTTTGTTGGCATCGAGGGTGCGCACCGTCGCGCAACCACCGAGCTGAGCCAGTATCACCAGCCCCGCCAGCACCCGCTTCAATCATCGACCCCGTAGTGATGCTCGCCCCAGCGCGGCAGCATGTCCTGCGGGATGTTCAGCAGGTTGAGGATGCGCGCCACGACGAAATCGACCAGGTCGTCGATGCTCTGCGGCTGGTGGTAGAAACCCGGGGCCGCCGGCAGGATCACCGCGCCCATCTGCGACAGCTTGAGCATGTTCTCCAGGTGGATGGTGGAGAACGGCGCCTCGCGCGGCACCAGGATCAATTGCCGACGCTCCTTGAGGGTCACGTCGGCGGCGCGCTCGATCAGGTTGTTGCAGGCACCTGTGGCGATCGCCGAGAGGGTACCGGTGGAACAGGGCACCACCACCATCGCCGCCGGCGCGCCGGAGCCCGAGGCCACCGGCGACATCCAGTCTTCCTTGCCGTACACGCGGATCTGCCCGTCGGCCGCGCCGGTGTACTCGGTGAGGAACGCCTGCATGGCCTGGGGCTTGGCCGGCAGCAGCACGTCGGTCTCGGTGGCCATCACCAGCTGCGCGGCCTTGGAGATGAGGAAGTGCACCTCACGGTCCTCGCGCACCAGGCAGTCGAGCAGGCGCAGACCATACTGCGCCCCGGAGGCGCCGGTCATGGCCAGGGTGATGCGTTCCGGCCCGTTCACTTCAGCGCCTCGGCCAGCTTGCCGTGCAGGCCGCCGAAGCCGCCGTTGCTCATGATCACCACATGGGTGCCTGGGCGGGCCTGGCCCTTGATGCGCTCGATGATGGCTTCGAGGCTGTCGGCCACCACGCTTGGCACCTTGCACTGCGCGGCGGTGCCCGCCAGGTCCCAGCCCAGGTTGGGCGGCGCGTACCAGATCACCTGGTCGGCATCGTTGACGCTCTCCGGCAGGCCATCGCGGTGGGCGCCGAGCTTCATGGAGTTGGAACGCGGCTCGATCACCGCGATCACCGGCGCCTCGCCGACGCGCTTGCGCAGGCCGTCGAGGGTGGTGGCGATGGCGGTCGGGTGGTGAGCGAAGTCGTCATAGATAGTCACGCCTTGCACTTCGGCGACCTTCTCCATGCGCCGCTTGACGCTCTTGAACGCGCTGAGGCCTTCGATGCCCATGGCCGGCGCCACGCCGACATGCCGGGCAGCGGCCAAGGTAGCCAGGGCGTTGGCGACGTTGTGCTGACCGGTCAGCGCCCAATCCACGACACCCTGCGCCTCACCGTCGAACAGCACCTCGAAGCGCGAACCGTCGGCGCTGAGCAGGCGCGCCTGCCATTGCCCGCCTTCGCCGGTGGTCTGCACCGGGGTCCAGCAGCCCATGCCGATGACCCGCTCCAGCGCCTGCTCGGTGGTCGGGTGGATGACCAGGCCTTCGCTGGGGATGGTGCGCACCAGATGGTGGAACTGCCGCTCGATGGACGCCAGGTCCGGGAAGATGTCCGCGTGGTCGAACTCGAGGTTGTTGAGAATCGCGGTACGCGGGTGGTAGTGGACGAACTTGGAGCGCTTGTCGAAGAAGGCGCTGTCGTACTCGTCGGCCTCGACCACGAAGAACGGCGTATCGCCCAGCCGCGCCGACACCGAGAAGTTCTGCGGCACGCCGCCGATCAGGAAGCCCGGGCTCATGCCGGCATGCTCCAGGACCCAGGCCAGCATACTGCTGGTGGTGGTCTTGCCATGGGTACCAGCCACGGCCAGCACCCAGCGGCCCTGCAGCACATGATCGGCCAGCCACTGCGGGCCGGACACATAGGGCAGGCCCTTGTTCAGCACGTACTCCACCGCCGGGTTGCCCCGCGACATGGCGTTGCCGATCACCACCAGGTCCGGCGCCGGCTCCAGCTGGGCCGGGTCGTAGCCCTGGGTCAGCTCGATGCCCTGGGCCTCGAGCTGGGTGCTCATCGGGGGATAGACGTTGGCGTCGGAGCCGGTGACGCGGTGGCCCAGTTCCTTGGCCAGCACGGCCAGCGAACCCATGAAAGTGCCGCAAATACCGAGAATATGAATGTGCATGATCGACCTCGCAAAACGTCGAGGCAGGGTAGCCCAGGGCGAGGGAAATCGCACTCGCTGTTTCGCTCAACCGGCCCTGGCGATGCCGTGTTTGCGCAGTTTTCGATACAAGGTATTGCGGCTGATGCCCAGGTGCTCGGCGACGCGGGTCAGGTGCCAGCGGTTTGCCTCCAGTACGGTGAGCAAGGCCTGGCGTTCGGCCCCCTCAAGGCAGGTACGCCCACTGTGGGAGCGGCGGTGCGCCGATGCGACTTGCCCCGCGATGGCGTCGGCAGTGTCATTGGCGTTGCCTGGTCGCGCGCCATCGCGGGGCAAGCCCGCTCCCACGTTGCGCACCACCAGCGGGAGATCCCGATACTCGACTCGCCCCTCCTCGCACAACGCCACCACGGTGCGCAGCACATTCCTCATCTGCCGCACGTTCCCCGGCCAGGTGAAGTCCAGCAGCGCCTGGCGGGCGGCCGGGTCGAGGCCGATGGCCTGGCCCTCGGCCTCCTGCGCCAGCAGGAAGTCGAGCAACTGCGCCTTGTCGCTGCGCTCGCGCAGCGCCGGCAGGGCCACCTCCAGGCCATTGAGGCGGTAATAGAGGTCTTCGCGGAAACCACCCTGCTCCACCCGTTCCAGCAGGTCACGGTGGGTGGCGCTGACGATTCGTACATCCACCGCCTGCGGCTCGCCACCGATGGGCACCACCTGGCGCTCCTCGAGCACCCGCAGCAGGCGGGTCTGCAGCGCCAACGGCATGTCGCCGATCTCGTCCAGCAGCAAGGTGCCGCCATCGGCCTGCAACAGCTTGCCGCGCATGCCTTCCTTGCGCGCGCCGGTGAAGCTGCCGCCGCGATAGCCGAACAGCTCGCTTTCGATCAGGCTCTCGGGAATCGACGCACAGTTGATTGCCACGAACGGCTTGTGCCGGCGCGAACTGGCCTGGTGCACGGCCTGGGCGAAGGCCTCCTTGCCGCAGCCGGTCTCGCCGCGCAGCAGCAGGGGCACGTCGCGCTCGAACACCCGCACGGCACGACGGAACTCCTCGCGCAGGGCCGGATCGAGCAGGCAGATGCCGGGGGCGCTGGCCTGGGGCAAGGCCACCGGCACCGACCACACCGGCGTCCGGGCCTGGCCGCGCAGGCTGGCGAACACCTGGCGGCCATCGCGGGTATGCAGCGGCCAGGCGCTGTTGCCCTGGGGCGTGGCGCGACTGAACAGCTCGTCGTGGCTGCAGGCGAAGAACCTGTCCAGGGGCTTGCCCAGCACGCCGCCACGGATGGTGCCCAGCAGGTTCAAGGCGCTCTGGTTGGCGGCGCAGATCCGCCCGTCGCCATCGACGGCCAGCAAGCCCTCGCTGAACAGCCCGACCGACTCGGCCTGCAGGTGGAAGCGCAGCAGCCACTGCTGCTCGAAATGGCGCAGGAAATAGCAGCTTTCGATCATCTTCGCCGACAGGTTGACCAGGGCCATGGTGTGGAACTGGCTCTGGCGCGATACATCCGGCCGCGCCGACGACACGTCGAGCACCGCCAGCAGCTCACCATGGGGGTCGAACACCGGGCTGGCCGAGCAGGTCAGGCCGGTGTGGCGGCCACGGAAATGCTCGTCCTGGTGAATGGTCAGGGCCTGGCGCTCGACCAGGCAGGTGCCGATGCCATTGGTGCCCTCGCGGGCTTCGCTCCAGTCGGCGCCAAGCCACAGCCCGGCGCGCTCGAAGATGCGCCGCTCGCCGGGGGCGGTGACGCAGTTGAGGATCACCCCGCGGGCGTCGGTCAGCAACACGGCGTGCCCGCTGCCGGAGAGCTGCTGATGCAGGCTGTTCATTTCGTTGTCGGCGATCTGCAGTACCTGGTGCAGGCGCTCGCGGCTCTCCAGCAGTCGGCCGTGCTCGAGCACCACCGGGGCCTGGGCCCGTGCCGGGTCGAGGTGGTAGTCCTCCAGGCAACGCAGCCAGGAGCGGGCGATCGACGGGTCACTGCCCGGCCCGCTGGCCTGGCCGTGGGCGACCGTGAGCACTTGCTGGGCATGGCGGCTGAACGGGTTGCTCTGCATTTGTAGTTGTTCTCCGCAGATAGAGCGTGTCGCCAGCATCCTCCAGGCGGGAACGCTTTGCAATGGTGCACTGACCCTGCGGTCACGGGCTGTGTCGCAAACGGTACAAAGTGTCACCCAGACCGTGCCAGCCCTGGCACAGGGCAGCGCCAGTCACTGCCCGATCTTGACCCAAGTCATTGATACACAAGGACCTCCAGGCACTGGCCCGACCTTTGCTCTACGCTAGGAAACTCCGCAACAATCACAACGACCAGGAGACACACCATGCGTTACGCACATCCCGGTACCGAGGGCGCGAAGGTTTCCTTCAAGAGCCGCTACGGCAACTACATCGGTGGTGAGTTCGTTCCTCCGGTAAAGGGTGAGTACTTCACCAACACCTCGCCGGTGAACGGCCAGCCGATCGCCGAGTTCCCCCGCTCCAGCGCCGAAGACATCGACAAGGCCCTCGACGCCGCCCACGCCGCCGCTGATGCCTGGGGCCGCACATCGGTGCAAGACCGCTCCAACGTCCTGCTGCGCATCGCCGACCGCATCGAGCAGAACCTCGAACTGCTGGCCATCACCGAGACCTGGGACAACGGCAAGCCGATCCGCGAAACCCTCAACGCCGACATCCCGCTGGCGGTCGATCACTTCCGCTACTTCGCCGGCTGCATCCGCGCCCAGGAAGGCGGCGCCGCCGAGATCAACGAAACCACCGTGGCCTATCACATCCACGAACCACTGGGCGTGGTCGGGCAGATCATCCCGTGGAACTTCCCGCTGCTGATGGCTGCCTGGAAGCTGGCCCCGGCCCTGGCCGCCGGCAACTGCGTGGTGCTCAAGCCCGCCGAGCAGACGCCGCTGGGCATCACCGTGCTGCTGGAGCTGATCGGCGACCTGCTGCCCAAGGGCGTGCTCAACGTGGTCCAAGGCTATGGCCGCGAGGCCGGTGAAGCCCTGGCCACCAGCAAGCGCATCGCCAAGATCGCCTTCACCGGCTCCACCCCGGTCGGCGCGCACATCATGAAGTGCGCGGCCGAGAACATCATCCCGTCCACCGTCGAGCTGGGCGGCAAGTCGCCCAACGTCTACTTCGAGGACATCATGCAGGCCGAGCCTGCCTTCATCGACAAGGCCGCCGAAGGCATGGTGCTGGCGTTCTTCAACCAGGGCGAGGTGTGCACCTGCCCGTCGCGCGCCCTGGTGCAGGAGTCGATCTACCCGCAGTTCATGGAAGTGGTGATGAAGAAGGTCCTGCAGATCAAGCGCGGCGACCCGCTGGACACCGACACCATGGTCGGCGCCCAGGCATCCCAGCAGCAGTTCGAGAAGATCCAGTCGTACCTGAAGATTGCCCAGGAAGAAGGCGCCGAGCTGCTGACCGGCGGCAAGGTGGAGCAACTCGAAGGCGCGCTGGCCAGCGGCTACTACATCCAGCCGACCCTGCTCAAGGGCAACAACAAGATGCGCGTGTTCCAGGAAGAGATCTTCGGCCCGGTGGTCAGCGTCACCACCTTCAAGGACGAAGCCGAGGCCCTGGCCATCGCCAACGACACCGAGTTCGGCCTCGGTGCCGGCGTGTGGACCCGCGACATCAACCGCGCCTACCGCATGGGCCGCGGCATCAAGGCCGGCCGCGTATGGACCAACTGCTACCACCTGTACCCGGCGCATGCCGCGTTCGGTGGCTACAAGAAGTCCGGCGTCGGCCGTGAAACCCACAAGATGATGCTCGACCACTACCAGCAGACCAAGAACCTGCTGGTGAGCTACGACATCAATCCGCTGGGCTTCTTCTAAGTTCGGCTCATCGCGGGGCAAGTCGGGTCGCGTGCACGAACCGCTCTGGCCCGCTTCCTGCAAAACGAATCACCAGTGGCCGGCAGTCCCTCCGGCAACCTAAGAAAAACAACAGGTGAACCCTATGCCAAGCGATCATTCCGGCAGCGCGCCGGCGAGTTCCTCCGTCGACTTCGAAAAAGTCGGATCGGACTATTTCCAGCAACGTGAACTGAAGAAAGGCGCCGCCGGCTGGGTCCTGCTGGTGGGCCTGGGCGTGGCCTACGTGATCTCCGGCGACTACGCCGGGTGGAACTTCGGCCTGGCCCAGGGCGGCTGGGGCGGCATGTTCCTCGCCACCCTGCTGATGGCCACCATGTACCTGTGCATGTGCTTCTCCCTGGCGGAACTGTCGTCGATGATCCCCACCGCCGGCGGCGGCTACGGCTTCGCCCGCAGTGCCTTCGGCCCCTGGGGCGGCTTCCTCACCGGCACGGCGATCCTCATCGAGTACGCCATCGCCCCCGCGGCCATCGCCGTGTTCATCGGCGCCTACTGCCAGTCGCTGTTCGGCATCGGCGGCTGGATGATCTACCTGGCCTTCTACATCGTGTTCATCGGCATCCACATCTTCGGGGTGGGCGAGGCGCTGAAGCTGATGTTCATCATCACCGCCGTCGCCGCCATCGCCCTGGCGGTGTTCCTGATCGGCATGGTGCCCCATTTCGATGCAGCCAACCTGTTCGACATCGCCAAGACCGACGCCGTGGGTGCCAGCAGCTTCCTGCCGTTCGGCTACGTCGGCGTGTGGGCGGCGATTCCCTACGCGATCTGGTTCTTCCTCGCGGTCGAGGGCGTGCCGCTGGCCGCCGAAGAGACCAAGAACCCGAAACGCGACCTGCCCCGCGGCCTGATCGGCGCGATGCTGGTGCTGCTGGCCTTCGCCCTGCTGATCCTGGTGGTCGGCCCCGGCGGCGCCGGTTCCGAAGCCCTGAAAGCATCGGGCAACCCGCTGGTCGAGGCACTGTCCAAGGCCTACGGCGGCTCCACCTGGATGGGCGGCTTCGTCAACCTGGTGGGCCTGGCCGGCCTGATCGCCAGCTTCTTCTCGATCATCTACGCCTATTCGCGGCAGATCTTCGCCCTTTCCCGTGCCGGCTACCTGCCGCGCAAGCTGTCGGAAACCAACAAGAGCAAGGCCCCGGTGCTGGCCCTGGTGATCCCCGGCATCATCGGCTTCGCCCTGTCGCTGACTGGCCAGGGCGACCTGCTGATCCTGGTAGCCGTTTTCGGCGCCACGCTGTCCTACGTGCTGATGATGGCCGCGCACATCACCCTGCGCATTCGCCGCCCGAAAATGGAGCGTCCGTACCGCACCCCCGGCGGCATCTTTACCTCGGGCGTGGCCCTGGTGCTGGCCTGCATCGCCGTGGTCGCCGGGTTCCTGGTCGATCCGCGGGTGGTGATTGGCGCTGCGGTGATCTATGCAGTATTAATTGCCTACTTTGCTTTCTACAGCCGTCACCACCTGGTGGCCGGTACCCCGGAAGAGGAATTCGCCGCGATCCAGAAGGCCGAAGAGGCCCTGCACTGATCGCCGACTTGCGCCGCAGGCCAGGCCTGCGGCGCCCTGGAGATTCTGTATGGCAAGTTTCACGCATACGGTGGGCCACCAGGTCTACCGCTTCGACAGCCTCAAAGAGGTAATGGCCAAGGCCAGCCCGGCGCGTTCGGGCGACTACCTGGCGGGGGTCGCCGCCAGCAACGACGGCGAGCGGGTGGCGGCGCAGATGGCCCTGGCCAACATCCCGCTCAAGCACTTTCTCAGCGAGGCGCTGATTCCCTATGAACAGGACGAAGTCACCCGCCTGATCATCGACACCCACGACGCGCAAGCTTTCGCCCCGGTCAGCCACCTGACCGTCGGCGGGCTGCGCGACTGGCTGCTCAGCGAGCACGCCGACGAGCACAGCCTGCGCGCCCTGGCGCCGGGCCTGACGCCGGAAATGGCGGCGGCGGTTTCGAAGATCATGCGCGTGCAGGACCTGGTGCTGGTGGCGCAGAAAATCCGCGTGGTCACCGCCTTTCGCGGCACCATGGGGCTGCGCGGGCGGCTGTCGACGCGCCTGCAACCCAACCATCCGACCGACGAGCCGGCCGGCATCGCCGCGAGCATCCTCGACGGCCTGCTGTACGGCAACGGCGACGCCATGATCGGCATCAACCCGGCCACCGACAGCATCGCCTCGATCTGCGCGCTGCTGGAGATGCTCGACGCGATCATCCAGCGCTACGACATTCCCACCCAGTCCTGCGTGCTGACCCACGTCACCACCTCGATCGAGGCGATCAACCGCGGCGTGCCGCTGGACCTGGTGTTCCAGTCCATCGCCGGCACCGAGGCGGCCAACGCCGGCTTCGGCATCAACCTCAACGTGCTCCAGGAAGGCTACGAGGCGGGCCTCTCGCTCAAGCGCGGCACGCTCGGGCAGAACCTGATGTACTTCGAGACCGGCCAGGGCAGCGCGCTGTCGGCCAACGCCCACCACGGCGTCGACCAGCAGACCTGCGAGACCCGCGCCTACGCCGTGGCCCGCCACTTCAAGCCGTTCCTGGTCAACACCGTGGTCGGCTTCATCGGCCCGGAATACCTGTACAACGGTAAGCAGATCATCCGTGCCGGCCTCGAGGACCACTTCTGCGGCAAGCTGCTGGGCGTGCCGATGGGCTGCGACATCTGCTACACCAACCACGCCGAAGCCGACCAGGACGACATGGACACCCTGCTGACCCTGCTGGGCGTGGCCGGGATCAACTTCATCATGGGCATCCCCGGCTCCGACGACATCATGCTCAACTACCAGACCACCTCGTTCCACGACGCGCTCTACGCGCGCCAGACCCTGGGCCTGAAGCCCGGGCCGGAATTCGAGGCGTGGCTGGAGCGCACCGGCATCTTCACCCAGGCCGACGGCCGCATCCGCTTCGGCGACAACCTGCCGCCGGCCTTCCGCCAGGCCCTGGCGCAGCTGGCCTAGAGGTGACCATGGAACGACACACACCCACTCCGGACAATCCCTGGCTGGCCCTGCGCAACCTCACCCCGGCGCGCATCGCCCTGGGCCGCACCGGCATCAGCCTGCCGACCGGCGCCCAGCTGGACTTCCAGTTCGCCCACGCCCAGGCCCGCGATGCCGTGCACCTGCCGTTCGACCACGTTGGCCTGCGCCAGCAGCTCGGCGACCGCGGCCGCGACAGCCTGCTGCTGCACAGCGCCGCCAGCGACCGCCACCAGTACCTGCAACGCCCGGACCTTGGCCGGCGCCTGCACGAGGACTCGGCCCAGTGCCTGCGCGAGCACGCCCAGGCCAACCCCGGCGGCGTCGACCTGGCGATCGTCGTCGCCGACGGTCTGTCGGCGCTGGCCGTGCACCGCCACACCCTGCCCTTCCTGAGCCGTTTCGAGGAGCAGGCCGCCGCCGATGGCTGGACCAGCGCCCCGGTGATCCTGGTCGAGCAAGGCCGGGTCGCGGTGGCCGACGAAGTCGGTGAGCTGCTTGGCGCACGCATGACCGTCATGTTGATCGGCGAACGCCCGGGCCTGAGTTCTCCCGACAGCCTGGGGCTGTACTTCACCTATGCGCCCAAGGTCGGCCTGACCGACGCCTACCGCAACTGCATTTCCAACGTGCGCCTGGAAGGCCTGAGCTACGGCATGGCCGCGCACCGCCTGCTGTACCTGATGCGCGAAGCGTGCCGACGCCAGTTGTCGGGGGTGAATCTGAAGGACGAAGCAGAGGTCCATAGTATCGACAGTGAAGAAACCGCCGGAAAAAGTGGAAACTTCCTGCTCGGTGAAGGGTAAACAACATGTCACGGAAGGCGGATTGCGCTTCTGGCCTGCTTTAGGCAGCATGCCAGAGGACGCTGCAGGCAATCCGCCGTACCCCCAATGGACTCAGAGGCCCGCCCATGCGCATCATCCAGGCAACCTTGGAACACCTCGACCTGCTCACCCCGCTGTTCGTGAAATACCGTGAGTTCTATGGGCAACTGCCTTACCCGGACAGTTCGCGGGCCTTTCTCGAGAAGCGCCTCAAGCGCAAGGAGTCGATCATCTACCTGGCCCTGCCGGATGACGGTGACGACCGCCTGCTGGGCTTCTGCCAGCTGTACCCGAGCTTTTCCTCGCTGTCGCTCAAGCGCGTGTGGATCCTCAACGACATCTACGTGGCCGAAGACTCACGACGCATGCTGGTGGCCGACAACCTGATGCGCGAGGCCAAGAAGATGGCCAAGCAATCCAACGCCGTGCGCATGCGCGTGTCCACCAGTAGCGACAACGAAGTGGCGCGCAAGACCTATGAGTCCATGGGTTTTCGCAAGGACACCGAGTTCGAGAACTATATCTTGCCGATCAGTCAGGATTGATGCCTGGCGCTCTTGTGCTCTCTGTGGGAGTGGCCTTGTGTCGCGATGGGCCGAGCAGCGGCCCATCGCGACACAAGGCCGCTCCCACAGGAACCGCGTGACAGCAGACTCATCCTTTGCAAGCCCAATTACCCCGTCGTAACGCTCCGCTACAAACTCTCCGGGCACAATCCGGACTTCGCCGTATAATCCCCCTCCTGTCATGTGCGAAAAGTTACCCGCCTAGCCGGTAAACCTTCCCCTGCCATGGCGCTGTCCGTCATCGCGCGCCCGTAGTAGCGGGTCAAGAACACAGGTGCTGTACATGGATTTCAACCCGCTGGACCTCATCCTGCATCTCGATGCCTACCTCGATCTGCTGGTCAACAACTACGGTCCCTGGATCTACGCCATCCTCTTCGCCGTGATCTTCTGCGAGACCGGCCTGGTGGTGATGCCGTTCCTGCCGGGCGACTCGCTGCTGTTCATCGCCGGCGCCGTGGCCGCCGGCGGCGGCATGGACCCGGGGCTGCTGGCCGGCCTGCTGATGGCCGCGGCGATCCTCGGCGACAGCACCAACTACGTGATCGGGCGCACGGCTGGCGAACGCCTGTTCCGCAACCCCAAATCGAAGATCTTCCGCCAGGACTACCTGCAGCGCACCCACGAGTTCTACGAACGCCACGGCGGCAAGACCGTCACCCTGGCGCGCTTCCTGCCGATCCTGCGCACCTTTGCGCCGTTCGTCGCCGGCATCGCCCACATGCACTACCCGCGCTTCCTCGCCTTCAGCGTGGCCGGTTCGCTGCTGTGGGTGGGCGGCCTGGTGACCCTGGGCTACTTCTTCGGCAACGTGCCGTTCATCAAGCAGCACCTTTCGCTGATGGTGGTCGGCATCATCATCCTGTCGCTGGTGCCGATGATCCTCGGCCTGCTGCGCGGTCGCTTCGGCCGCACGGCCAAGGCCCACTGACCGACGCATGTGGTCGTTCAGCGCCTGGCGCCGCCGGCGCACCCTGGCCCGTTATCCGGTCGATCCACAACAATGGCAGGTGATCCGCGATCGCCTGCCGCTGCTGGACGGCATCAGCGACGAGGAAGACCGCTGGCTGCGTGAAGCCAGCGTGCTGTTCCTGCACGACAAGCACCTGACCACCCTGCCGGGCGTCGAGCTGGACGACGAGCAGCGCCTGTTCCTCGCCGCCCAGGCCCAGCTGCCGCTGCTGCACCTGGGCGAGCTGAACTGGTACCAGGGCTTCCACGAGATCATCCTCTACCCCGATGACTTCAAGAGCCCCCAGCGCCATCGCGACGCCAGCGGTGTCGAACATGTCTGGGACGCCGAGCACAGCGGCGAGGCCTGGCAGCAGGGCCCGGTGATCCTGGCCTGGCCCGGGGTCCTGGCCAGCGGCGGCTGGGAAGCCTATAACCTGGTGATCCACGAGCTGGCGCACAAGCTGGACATGCTCAACGGCGATGCCAACGGCCTGCCGCCACTGCACCACGGCATGCGTGTCGAGGACTGGGCCCAGGCCATGCAGCAGGCCTATGACGCGATGAATCGCCAGCTCGATGCCGACCCCCACGCCGAAACGGCCATCGATCCCTACGCCGCGGAGAACCCGGCCGAGTTCTTTGCCGTCACCAGCGAATACTTCTTCAGCGCCCCCGATCTGCTGCACCAGGCCTGGCCGCAGGTCTACCAGCAGCTGTCGCTGTTCTATCGCCAGGATCCGCTGAAGCGTCTGATGCACCTGCAGGCCGAACATCCGGACTACCGTGAAAGCCACGCCTGAACGCCCGCACATCAGGCCGGGCGTGGCACCCACCGTGGGAATGTGCCTATAATCGCCGCCACTTTTTTGATCAAACACGGGGGCATTGCCCAATGAGCTACAGCAAGATTCCAGCCGGCAAAGACCTGCCGAACGACATCTACGTCGCCATCGAAATCCCGGCCAACCACGCGCCGATCAAGTACGAGATCGACAAGGACAGCGATGCCCTGTTCGTCGACCGTTTCATGGCCACCCCGATGTTCTATCCGGCCAACTACGGCTATATCCCCAACACCCTGGCCGACGACGGTGATCCGCTGGACGTGCTGGTCGTGACTCCGTACCCGGTCGCTCCAGGCGCAGTGATCCGCGCTCGTCCAGTCGGCGTGCTGAACATGACCGACGACGGCGGCGGCGATGCCAAGGTCATCGCTGTTCCACACGACAAGCTGAGCCAGCTGTACGTCGACGTGAAGGAATACACCGACCTGCCAGCCCTGCTGATCCAGCAGATCGAGCACTTCTTCGCGAACTACAAGGATCTCGAGAAGGGCAAGTGGGTCAAGATCGAAGGCTGGGAAGGCGCCGACGCCGCCCGCGCCGCGATCACCAAGTCGGTCGCAGCCTACAAGGGCTGAGCCTGACACAAGAAAAGCCCTGCTTCGGCAGGGTTTTTTTATGGGCGCTCGCCAAGGGGAATCGCCCTTCGAATAGGCATAAAGAGAGACCTCTCACGCGATCCTAGGCATTGCCCTACAAACCACTACGTTTCCTACAAATTTCCTCGACATCGGGTTGATTTCCACACCGTTCGGGGGCCTATAGACTCGGCACCATGAAAACATCCGGTGACCGTCTCAAGGCCCTCCTGCTGGAGTGCAACCTGACCCCCTCCGACTTTGCCGCCCAGCGCAAGGTCTCGTCGCAGCACGTCAACAACTGGTTCAAGCGCGGCGTGCCCCAGGCCCGGCTCGATGAAATCGCCGACCTGTTCTGCGTGCGCAGGCGCTGGCTGCGCAGTGGCGAGGGACCGAAGCACCCGACGCCCCTGGCTCCCGCGACATCGGCGGCGCCAAACCTGGCGCTGCCTCCGCCGCTGCAGGCCCTGGACACGGACCTGACCCACCTGCCACTGCACCAGGTGCGCGATGGCAAACTGCAGGTGCTGCCAGGGCACTACCAGCCGATACCCCGGCGAGCCCTGGAGTGGGTGCAGGTCAACGCGGAAAAGGCCATCTGCCTCGGCATGCCAGGCAATAACATGGCCCCGCTGCTGCCCCAGGGTGCCCTGCTGGCCATCGACCGCGGCTGCACCCGGGTGGTTGAAGGCGAATGCTACGCCCTGCTGCACAACGGCCGCCTGCGCGTGCAGCACCTCACCCTTGGCCACAACGGCACCCTGTGCCTGCACAGCCATGACCGCCTCAACCACCCCAGTGAACGCTATACCGCCTATCAGCGCCGGGTGCAGAACGTGGAAATCCTCGGCTGGGTGTTCTGGTGGTCAAGCCTGCGCCCGGCACGCCCCGGCTGAAACACCACTTTTTGCTGGGCATGCGCCGCGCACACGGGTATGCTACGCCGCACATCATGCCCCCTGATGGTGCAAGCCGCATTCCAGAGGGCCTGGCGACGCCTCACACAGCCGTCCGCCATCTTTTTCAGGCCATGTTGCCAACCGTTTAAGGCGGTTGCGGCTTATCAAAAATGAGCCAAGACCGTCCCCGAGAAGCCGGCCACAAGCCGGCTTTTTAATGCCTGGCGAAAAGTTGGGCGCCCCCTCAGAAGCGCGCCACCATCCCCACCCGCCAGGTCCGTCCCGGTGCCGGCATGAAGCTCTGCGCCAGCGGGTCCAGGTAGTAGCGGTCGGTCAGGTTCTGCACCGACACATTCAGCTCGGTGTGCTCCAGCAGCTTGTACTTGAGGAACAGGTCGAACAACGCCACCGAACGGTAGTCGATCTGCGGCGTGGTCGCGCCGGTCTGCCAGGGTTTGTCCATCTGCGCGGTGGGTCCCGAGCTGTAGGTCATGCGCCCGCCCACGGTCAGTGCCTCGTCGAAGAAGCGCATCCCGCCAAGCAGGTTGGCCGAGAAGCGTGGCGGGTTCTGGGTGTTGGTGTACGAGCCCATGTAGCTGCCCGACGTGCAGTCCGGGGTGTCCTGGGTGCGCTGGTAGCGATTGGCGCTGGCGCGCAGCTTGGCGGCGAAGGCCGCGTCGCAGGTCTCGGTCATCAGGTAGTAGGTGGCCGAGAGGTCGGCGAACACGCGCCCGGCATCGTAGTGCGACTGCAGTTCCAGGCCACGGGTGTGGAAGCTGTCGGTGTTGCTGAAGGTCATCTGCCCCCACAGGCCCGGGCTCGGGTCGTAGTAGCGGGTGATGTAGTTCTTGATGTCGTTGTCGAACCAGGCCAGCTTGGCCGACGCCTCGTCGCCCGCGGTCAGCAGGTCGCTGCGCAAGGCACTCACGCCCACTTCCCAGCTGCGCGAACGCTCGGGTTTGAGGTGCTTGCCCGGGGTGACCTGCTGGGTGCCCTGGCTGGTCTCGAACAGCGACGGCAGGCGCAGGCCCTCGGTGTAGGAGGCATAGACGAAGGTGTCCGGGAGGAATTCGAAATTGATACCGAAGGCCGGTGCGAAGCCACCGCCGCGGCTCTTGCCCTGCGGGGTGTAGGCGTAGCCGGTGACCACGTTGCTGACGCCTTCGGGATGGACCTCCACGTTGGTCGCGCCGGACTCGTTGAACGGCACGCCATTGAACGGCTCGTTGCTGTTCTCGAAGACGATGCCGTTGTTCAGGCGTGGGTCGGTGGCATCGGTGTACTGGCCGTTCTGGTCGGGGAACCACATCATGCTGCCCCAGTGCCCCGGGCTGCTGGCGGTGATCCAGCGCATTTCCCGCTCCTCGCGGCGTGCCTCGGCCAGCACGGTGTTGTCCTTGGTCTGGTAGTGGGCATAGCGGCCGCCGCCCCACAGCGTCAGCGCCTCAGTGGGCTTGAACTCCAGGTTGCCGTTGAAGCTGAACTCCTGACGCGAGGCGTCGCGCAGCATGCGGTTGGCGTTGATGTCGTGCTGGGTGGAGACCACGTTGCTTTGCGGCTGGAGGTCCTCGAGCTGGAACGCGCCGCCCAGGTCGAGCTTGAAATCGCCATGGGCTGTGGTGAAGCGCGACACGTTGTTCAGGTCGCCGCCGATGCGGCGGTTGTCCTGGCGGGACCAGGCGCGATCGGTACGGTACAGCTGCGACTTGGGCGCCATCCAGGCCGCGCTCAAGGTACTGGTCTTCGAGTCGGTCATCCACAGCCTGCTGCTGAGGTCCACCCACGGATTGCCCTCGGGCAGGTAGTGATAGCGGGCGGTGTAGGTGTCGATCTGGATTTCGCTGGTGGGGTACTGGTAAATGCCGGCGGTGCCATAGCGGAAGATGTCCGACGGCATGATCTCGCCCATGTGTCCGTCGAAGCGGCGGTAGCCCAGGTCCAGGGTATGGTCGTCGGCCAGCCGCCAGGTGGTCTTGAGCAGGTAGGAGTCGGTCTCGGACGACGAGTTGAGCACCTCCTCGCCGGCGTTGTAGGTGTTGGCGACGCTCGGCTGTTCGTCACCGTAGCGGTCGTAGAACCGGTAGCGGTCCTGGCCCTTCTTGCCGGAAAAGTAGTTGCCCTGGTTGCGGTGCGCATAGGCCGCCACCAGGTCGAAGCGTTCGTGGGAGTAGCCAAAGGCGGCGCTGCCGGACTCGGCCTTGGAGCCGAACAGGCTGCCACGTTCGTCGCGTGGCACCGCGCTCAGGTCCTCGTCCCTGGAGTTGCGGTTGCGGTGCTCGGGCTCCACACCGTTGTTCCACAGGTTGCCGGTCAGGCGCACGCCGACATCCTTGCCATCGACCAGGATGTCATCGACGCCGATGGTCTTCATCTCCACCGAGCCGCCGATTGCTCCCGAGCGGGTACTGGGGCCCTTGTTCACAGTGACGCTGCTGATCAGGTCGGGGTCGATGTAGCTGCGCTGCTGGGTGCCGCCGTAGCCCCGGTAGACATCCACCGCCTGCTCCGAACCATCGACCCTGACCGCCACCCGGCTCTGCCCCTGGATGCCGCGAATGTTGACGTCCAGCGCGCCGCCGTTGCGGCTGTCGCCCACCTGCACGCCGGCCACGCCCTTGAGCATGTCACCCACCGAGACGGTGCTGAAGCGGTCGAGGTCTTCACGCGACAGGTGCACCGTCGAGCGTGGCGCGCGATAGGTGTCGCGCTGTGGGTCAAGCAGCTCGCTGGCCGCGACCATGGTCGGCGTCAGCTCCGTCGCTGTCGCTGATGCCTGGGCCTGCGGGATAAGGATGTACGCGCCCCGCGAGTTCGCCAGCAGTTGCAGGCCACTGTTGGCCAGCAGACGCCGGGCCCCCTCCTGCACGGTATAGCGGCCCTTGAGCGCCGGCGCCGCGCGGCCGCGAGTCAGCTCGGGGTCATAGGACAGCAGCAGCCCCGATTGGCTGGCGAACACGCCCAGCGCGATGCCCAGCGGGCCCTTGGCGATGTCGTAGTCGCGCAGCGTGGCATCGTCGAGCCGGGTGGACGCCACGGCCGGGGACTCGGCGGCCTGGGCCAGGGTCGAAGCCGTGCCCATCAGGCAGCCGAGCATCGCGCAACGCACGGCGAAGCTGATCGGGGACAAGCGTTGCGAAGGACGCGAAACAGGGGGGAGCCGACGGATTGCGGGCATGCTTTTCTCGCTCGTGAGGTCAGTGCCCGGCACTCGATGCGGGCTTGCACCCCTTCTGTCGCATGACGGCGAAAAAGGTATATGCGTGCGATTCGCATTTTCACTTGATCTTGTGATTTAGACAAATTTAGTGATAATTGTTTGCATTTACACCCTGACGCCTCCCAGCCATGACCCTTTTCAAGACCTCGCCCCAGCCCGCCGAGCAGTGCGCCGTCACCACGCTGTACATCGAGCACCACGCCTGGCTGCGCGGCTGGCTGGCGTACCGGTTGCGCTCCTGGGGGCGCGGTGTGGCCGACGACCTGGCCCAGGACATCTTCGTGCGCGTGCTCGCCAGCCGCGACAGCAACCAGCCCGACACCCTGCGCCAGCCACGCGCCTACCTGACCCGCATCGCCAACTGCGTGCTGGTCAGTTGGCGCCGACGCCATTCGCTGGAACAGGCCTGGCTCGAGGCACTGGCGCTGGTACCCGAGGCGCTGCAGCCATCCCCGGAACAGCAGAGCGTCATCCTCGAGACCCTGCACGAAATCGACGCGGTGCTCGACGGCCTGCGCCCACGGGTCAGGCAGGCGTTCCTGATGGCCACCCTGGACGGCATGAAACAGAAAGACATCGCCCAGAACCTGAACATCGCCCTGCCGACTGTGAAGAAGTACATTCACGAGGGCTACATGGCCTGCCTGAGCCAGATGCCCGATGAGTGACCAGCCCGCCATTGCCCAGGCCGTGCTCGCCGAGGCCGCCGCCTGGTTGCTGCTGATGCAGGAAGGCCCGCTGATGCCGGCGCAACAGCTCGAACTGGAGCGCTGGCGGCGCCGCGACCCGGACCACGAACGTGCCTGGAAGCGTGCCCAGCGCCTGCTGACCCGCCTCGGCACCCTGCCGCCGACCCTCGCCCGGCAAACCCTGGTTCGTCCGCAGGACAGCAGCCGGCGCACCGTGCTGCGTGGCCTGCTGGTGCTGATCGGCGCGGCCCCGCTGGGCTGGTGGGTATGGCGGCAGACCCAGGAGGGTATCGACTACCAGACCGCAATGGGCGAGCGCCGCGAGCTGTTGCTGAGCGATGGCACCCAGGTCACCCTCAACAGCCACAGCGAGCTGCGTGTGCTGTATTCGGCCGGGGAACGCCTGCTGCACCTGCGCCGTGGCGAGGTGTACATCGTCACCGCGGCGGACCCATCGCGACCGTTGCGGGTGCGGACCGAGCACGGCCTGATGCAGGCGCTGGGCACCCGCTTCAGCGTGTATCAGCGCCCTCGCGAGACCCAGCTCGCGGTCTTTGAAGGCGCCGTGCGTGTCACCCCCGAGGCAGGCAGTGGCACCGTGATTCACGCAGGCTCGCAGGTGCGCTTCGACCGCGACCGGCTAGGCCTGGTGGAAACCGCCCGCGATACCCAGCTGGCCTGGCGCAGGGGTTTGCTGGTGGTCGACGACATGCCGCTATTGCAGTGGGCCCAGGAGCTGATGCGCTACGGCGACCAGCGCCTGGTCTGCGATCCGGCCGTGGCCGAGTCGCGGGTCTCCGGCAGCTTCCCGGTCGATGACCTGCCACTGGCCCTGGCCATGCTGAGCGAGAGCCATGGTCTGCGCGTGCGCAGCGAAGCCGGCGGGATGTTCATCAGTCGCTGAAACAGAGGCCACAAGCCTCAACCACGCGACGAAATGCCAGTATCCGGCCATTGCCCCGGCACCATCGCCAATGGGATGATTCGTATTTGCAACGAATTCTCATCAAGGTCATGCCCGTGCCCCCCAAGCTCCTCCTTGCCGAAGACGACCCTCGCCTGCGCCAGGACCTGGAACAGCATTTCCTGCGCCGCGGCTTCAGCGTCCAGGCCTGCGAGAACGGCACCCAGGCATTGAACGCGATGCACCAGGCCCCCTTCGACCTGCTGCTGCTGGACATCATGCTCCCCGGGATCGACGGGCTCAGCCTGCTCGATGAACTGCGCCGGCACCAGGCGGTACCGGTGATGCTGATGTCGGCCCTGGGTGCCGAGCAGGACCGCATCAGCGGCTTCACCCGCGGCGCCGACGACTACCTGCCCAAGCCCTTCAGCCTGGCCGAGCTGGATGCCCGAGTCGATGCCCTGCTGCGCCGGGTGGCGCTGGACCGACGCCCGCCCACGCCACGCAACGCCTGCACGCTGACCTTCGATACTGCCAACCATGATGTCGTCCAGCATGGCCAGAGCGCCGGGCTGACCGGTTCCGAATACCGCTTGCTGGTGACCCTGCAGGCCCATCCCGGCGAGGCACTGAGCAAGGCCTTCCTGTACCAGAGCGTCCTGCACCGGGCCTACACCCGCCTCGACCGCGGCCTGGACGTGCATGTGTGCAACCTGCGCCGCAAGCTCGCCGCCATTGGCGCCGGACACCTGGAGATCCAGGCCGTGCGCGGCCAGGGCTATATCCTGGTCGACACGGGCACCGCCTGATGCGCCGTCATCCGTTGCTGTGGAAGCTGGCGCTGCTGCAGGTGTGCTTCTGCCTGCTGCTGACCTGGCTGATCTGGACCTGGGGCCTGTCGGTCGAACGCAGCACCTACTTCCTGGCGCCGGCCGACCGGGTATTCCTCGCCGGCTTCGCCGAACAGGCCGAGCAGGTCTGGCGCGCGGAAGGCGCCGATGGCGTGGAACGTCTGCGCCGTCGGCTCGAAGCCGATGAGAACACCTGGATCGCGATTATCGGCCCTCATCTGCAGAGCCTAGGCACTACCCCGCTGAGCGCCGATGAAGCCAGCCGCCTGACCTTCATGCGCAAGCTCGACTGGCCGATGAGTCGGCGCCTGCAGGACGAGCTGCCGTACGTAAGCATTGCGTTCCCCGAGCACCCCGAGGACGGCCGCCTGGTCATCCAGCTCCCCGAACACCTGCTGCCCACCGGCCTGACACCCTGGACCCACGTAATCACCCACGGCGTGGCCCCCGCCCTGCTCGCCTTGCTGCTAGGCCTGGCGCTGTACCGCCACCTGGTCGTGCCGCTCAACCGCCTGCGCGACCGCGCCGACGCCCTGCGGGCCGACGATCTGGACAGCCCCGGCCTGCCCCTGCAGGAACGTCGCGATGAGCTGGGCGAACTGGCCCAGGCCTTCGAACACATGGCCGTGCGCCTGCGCAAAAGCCTCGACCAGCAACGCCTGCTGCTGCGTACCCTGTCCCACGAACTGCGCACGCCGCTGGCGCGCCTGCGCATCGCCCACGACAGCGAACTGCCGGCGGAACTGCTGCGCCAGCGCCTGGACCGCGAGGTGGACGACATGCAGAAACTGCTGGAGGACACTCTCGACCTGGCCTGGCTGGACACCGAGCGGCCGCAACTGGAGACCGAGCCGGTACTGGTGCTCTCGGTCTGGGAGGCGCTGGTCCAGGACAGCTGCTTCGAAAGCGGCTGGCTGGCCGCACGGCTGCCCTGCTCGCTCGGGCTCGACTGTCAGGTCCAGGCGCATCTGGACAGCCTGGCCCAGGCTCTGGAAAACCTGCTGCGCAACGCCATCCGCCATTCGCCCGCCACTGGCCGGGTCAGCCTGGACGGTTGGCGCGAGGGCGCCTTCTGGCACCTTTGCCTGCGCGACCAAGGACCCGGAGTACCAGAGGACGAACTCGAGCAGATCTTCCAGCCCTACCGCCGCCTACCCGGCAGCGGTGCCGGCTTCGGCCTGGGCCTGGCCATCGCCCGGCGCGCCATCGAGCTGCAGGGCGGGCGCCTATGGGCGAGCAATGGGCATCCCGGCCTGTGCCTGCACCTGCTGCTGCCGGCCAGTGAAAGTGTTTAGAAAGTTAATGCGCTTTACTCTCAAATGTGAGTAATTACTATTTGTGATCTCTTGAATTCAGCCCGCCGTGCCGGAGATCACACATGTCGCCCCGCCCGCTTCCCCTCGCCCCCTTCCTGCTGCTGTCCAGCTGCCTGCTGAGCAGCGCCGTGCAGGCCGCCAACCAGCCAGAGCCGATTGTGCTGGAAAGCCAGAACGTGGTGGCCACCGCCCTGGAGGAGACCAAGCAGGCGCCGGGTGTGTCGGTCATCACCGCCGAGGACATCCAGAAACGACCACCGGCCAACGACCTGTCGCAGATCATCCGCACCATGCCGGGGGTCAACCTGACCGGCAACTCCACCAGCGGCCAGCGCGGCAACAACCGGCAGATCGACATCCGCGGCATGGGGCCGGAGAACACCCTGATCCTGGTCGACGGCAAGCCGGTCAGCAGCCGCAGCTCGGTGCGCTACGGCTGGCGCGGCGAACGCGATTCGCGCGGCGACACCAACTGGGTGCCGGCCGACCAGGTCGAGCGCATCGAGGTGATTCGTGGCCCGGCAGCGGCGCGCTATGGCTCCGGGGCCATGGGTGGGGTGATCAACATCATCACCAAGCAACCGGCGGGCGAGACCCACGGCAACATGACCGTGTACCAGAACTTCCCGCAGCACGGTGACGAGGGCGCCACCAAGCGCGTGAGCTTCGGCCTCAACGGCCCGCTGACCGACAGCCTCAGCTACCGGGTCTACGGCAACGTGGCCAAGACCGACGCGGACGACTGGGACATCAACGCCGGCCACCAGTCCGCGCGCACCGGCACCCAGGCCGGTACCTTGCCCGCCGGCCGCGAAGGCGTGCGCAACAAGGACCTCAACGGTCTGCTGAGCTGGCGCCTGACCCCGGAACAGACCCTGGAGCTCGAAGCCGGCTTCAGCCGCCAGGGCAACCTGTACGCGGGCGATACGCAGAACACCAACTCCAATGCCAACGTAAAAAGCATGCTTGGCAAGGAGACCAACATTCTCTACCGCGAGAACTTCGCCATCACCCACCGTGGCGACTGGGGCTTCGGCAGCAGCATGGCCTTCCTGCAATACGAGAAGACCCGCAACCAGCGCATCAACGAAGGCCTGGCCGGCGGCACCGAAGGCATCTTCAGCAACACCGACTTCTACACCTCAACCCTGCGCGACCTGACCGCCCACGGCGAACTCAACCTGCCGCTGCACGCCTGGCGCGACCAGACCCTGACCCTGGGCAGCGAATGGAGCCAGCAGAAGCTGGACGACCCCAGCGCCAACACCCAGACCACCAGCGAAGGCGGCAGCGTGCCCGGCCTGACCAGCAGCGGCCGCAGCACCAGCAGCCAGGCGCAGATCTTCTCGCTGTTTGCCGAGGACAACATCGAACTGCTGCCCGGCACCATGCTCACCCCGGCGCTGCGCTTCGATCACCACAGCATCGTCGGCGACAACTGGAGCCCGTCGCTCAACCTGTCCCACGCGCTGACCGACACCCTGACGCTGAAGGCCGGTATCGCCCGCGCCTACAAGGCGCCAAACCTGTACCAGCTCAACCCCGACTACCTGCTCTACAGCCGTGGCCAGGGCTGCTACGGGCAGAGCACCAGTTGCTACCTGCAAGGTAACGCGCACCTGGAGGCCGAAACCAGCGTCAACAAGGAACTGGGCATCGAGTTCCAGGACAACGGCTGGGTCGCCGGCCTGACCTACTTCCGTAACGACTACAAGAACAAGATCGACTCGGGCCTGAGCGGCATCGGCCAGGCATCCGGTGGCGTCGGCGCCAACGCCAATGCCACCCTCTACCAGTGGGAGAACATCCCCAAGGCGTTGGTCGAGGGCCTTGAAGGCACCCTGACCATCCCGTTGAGCGAACAGCTGAAGTGGAGCAACAACTTCACCTACATGCTGCAATCGAAGAACAAGACCACCGGTGAGACCCTGTCGGTGACCCCGGCCTATACCCTCAACTCGATGCTCGACTGGCAAGCCTCCGACGACCTGTCGCTGCAGCTGAGCGTGGCGTGGTACGGCAAGCAGACGCCGAAGAAGTATGACTACCAGGGCAAGCGGGTCACTGGCACCGCCAACGACCAGGTGGCCCCCTACGCCCTGGTCGGCGCCAGCGGCACCTATGCACTCACTAAAAACCTGAGCGTTACCGCCGGCATCGACAACCTGTTCGACAAGCGCCTGTACCGGGCCGGCAATGCCCAGGCGGTGAACGGGATCGAGGGCGCGGGCGCGGCCACCTACAACGAACCCGGGCGCACCCTCTACACCAGCCTGACCGCCTCCTTCTGAACCCATGCCGCCGTTGCATCCGACGATGCCGCGGCGGCCTGTCATGGATGACCTCACGAGAACGCCCGATGAAGATCCTCTCCCTTGTCCTGACGCTGGCGCTGAGCGGCACGGCCCTGGCCCAGCCGCAACCCGAGCAGAAGATGGACACGACCCTGCTGCAGCGCCAGGACCTGGCCTATCGCTTCAGCCACCTCGACCTGGATTCGCGCGACGGCCAGCGCCATTACCGCCTGTGGATCGGCCAGCCCCGGCGCCCGGCCCCCGCCAGCGGTTACCCGGTGCTGTGGATGCTCGACGGCAACGCCGCCATCAGCGCCCTTGGGCCACAGCAACTGCAGGCGCTCGCCGGCGGCCAGGCACCGCTGCTGGTCGCCATCGGCTACCAGACAGAGCAACGCATCGAGCGTGTCGCTCGCACCTACGACTACACCCCCGTTGTGCCCGGGCTGGCCGAGCAACGCGATCCCCTGACTGGCCAGGCCAGTGGTGGTGCCGACGAGTTCCTCGACCTGCTGGAACAGCGCATGCGTCCGATGGTCGCCGCTGTGGCGCCCGTCGACCCGCATCGGCAGACACTCTGGGGTCACTCCTATGGCGGGCTGTTGACGCTGCATACGCTGTTCACCCGCCCGTGGTTGTTCAGCGACTATGCGGCGGCCAGCCCATCGTTGTGGTGGAACGACGGCGCCATCGTGGCCGAGATGCAAGGGTTGCAGGGGCGACTGGGCAGCCATCGGCCAAGCCTGCTGCTGATGCGCGGCACGCGGGAGCCAGCCAATCCCCGGGGGCCGCTGCAGGGCGATGCGCAACGACCTGCCCGGACGTTGGTGGCCTGTCTGGCCGGAGTGAAGGGATTGTCAGTGGCCTTCCAGCCATTCGATGGCCTGGATCACGGGCCAATGCTGCCTGCCTCGCTGCGGTTCGTGATGGACAGGATGTCCGGGCATGACGGACGCCTGTAGGAGCGGGCTTGCCCCGCGAACACCGGCGAAGCCGGTGCCACACACCACATCGTGGGGCAATCTCCTACTCAATCATGCAGGATATTTGTTCACGGTCTCCCGCAGAAACCCATCCAGCAAGCCGCTGTCACCCCGTATCACCGGCACCTCCCGCGCCTCATCGGCCCGCGCCAGCTCGGCCTCGATGAACCCATGCAACACCTCATCCCGTGGTCCGTGATCGGCCTCGCCGCTGCGGCGCTTCACAGCCAGCAACGCGTCGATCGCTGCCTGCAGTCGCGGGTCATCGACGGTACGCGCCATCAACGCGGCGAACGCCGTCGGCGGCATGCCCAGGCCCTGGTCGATCCAGCGTACCGCCAGCAACGGCCGCAGCACATACAGGTACTTCTTGAAGCGCACCGTCTCGCCCATCAGGTAGCCGCGCAGGTTCTTGCGCGCCATCGACAGGTAGTGGTGGCGCACCGCGCGCGGCGAGTAGAAAGCCTCGCCCAGCTCGCGCAAACGCCCGGTAGCTTCGGCGTCGGCGCGGTACACCAGCGGCGAGCCCAGCCACTCGAGCAGGCTCGGGTTGGCGCCGCGCATCAGGCGTAGGGTCTTGCGCAGCTCCCAGCCGCTGATGTCCAGCTCGTCGCTCAGCGGCCGCTCGATCACATCGCGAGGCTCGTCCACCCGCAGGTACCAGTCGTTGCGCGGCACATAGACGAATCGCACATCGTAATCGCTGTCCGGCGAAGCGAAGCCCCAGGCACGGCTGCCGGACTCGCAGGCATAGAGCACGGTCACATCATGCTCACGCTCGATGCGTTGCAGCTCATCGAGCACCCGGGCGCGCATGGCCTCGGGCAATGGGTGGGGGTCGTCCTGATACATGTCTTCGTTCCTTGTACAGGGCGCCACACGGCGCCCGTTTCAACCTTTCACGCACACCACCTGGCGCAGGGTGTGCACCACTTCGACCAACTCCCGCTGGGCCTGCATCACCGCATCGATGTCCTTGTAGGCCATCGGGATCTCGTCGATCACATCCTTGTCCTTGCGGCACTCCACATGGGCGGTGGCGCGCTGCTGGTCCTCGACGGTGAAGCGGCTCTTGGCCTTGGTACGGCTCATCACCCGGCCTGCGCCATGGCTGCATGAGCAAAACGATTCCTCGTTGCCCAGGCCACGGACGATGAAGCTCTTGGCGCCCATGGAGCCGGGGATGATGCCCAGCTGGCCCTTCTGCGCCGACACCGCGCCCTTGCGGGTCACCAGCACCTCACGGCCGAAGTGCTGCTCCTTCTGCACATAGTTATGGTGGCAGTTGACCGCCTCGAGGCTGGCCTCGAACGGTTTGCCCAGCACCTTACGGGTGGCGGCGACCACCGCCTGCATCATCAGCTCGCGGTTGTGCCGGGCGAAGTCCTGCGCCCACTCGACCGCCTCGACATAGTCGGCGAAGTGCCGGCTGCCTTCCTCGAAATACGCAAGGTCGCGGTCCGGCAGGTTGACCATGTGCTGGCGCATGTCGGCCTGGGCCAGTTCGATGAACAGGTTGCCGATGGCATTGCCCACACCACGCGATCCGCTGTGCAGCATGAACCAGACCCGGTCGGCCTCGTCCAGGCAGACTTCGATGAAATGGTTGCCGCCACCCAGCGTCCCCAGGTGCTGGCGGTTGTTGGTCTTCTCCAGCCGCGGGTGCTTGTCGGTGATCGCCTTGAAGCGCCCGGCCAGGCCGCTCCACACCTGGTCGGCCTGGTTCGGCACAGTGTCCCAGGCACCCTGGTCGCGACGGCCGAAGGTCTTGCCATGGGGCACGGCCTTCTCGATGGCCGTGCGCAGACCGTGCAGGTTGTCCGGCAGGTCGCGGGCGTGCAGCGAGGTGCGCGCGGCGATCATGCCGCAGCCGATGTCCACGCCCACCGCCGCCGGGATGATCGCGCCCACGGTGGGGATTACGCTGCCGATGGTCGAGCCCTTGCCCAGGTGCACATCCGGCATCACCGCCAGGTGCTTGAAGATGAACGGCATCTTCGCCGTGTTCATCAGTTGCTTACGGGCGTCGTCCTCGACCGGCACACCGTCGGTCCACAGTTTGATCGGCTTGCCGCCCGCCACTTCGAGTATGTTCATTGCCTTGTTCCTTGTTGCGCTACGTCGTGTCGCAAAGGGTCAACCCGCCTTGAGGCTGACCATTCCATTCAATACCTGATCCAGGCCACCGAACACCGAAATCCGGTCGATGCGCTCGGCCACCCGCTCCAGGGTTTCCAGTTCCTTAAGGCGCAGGGCCGTCGGGTTGCCTTCCATCACCTTGGCGGTGTTGAGCAGCGAACGGGTCGCCTGGGTTTCCTCGCGGCGCCGGATCACGTTGGCCTGGGCTGCCTTTTCCGCCTCCACCACCTGTGCCAGCAGGGTCTTCATCTCGCCCGGCAGGATGATGTCGCGCACCCCCAGGCTGCTCACCTCCAGGCCACTGCCTTGCAGGTGCGCCAGCAGGTGCTCGGTGACGCTACCGTCGATGGATTGCTTGTCTTCCAGCAGCTCGTCGAGGGTGCGGGTACCCACTGCCGCACGCAAGCCGAACTGCAGCTCGCGGTACAGGTGCTCCACCGGTTTGCTCATCTGCCCGTGTGCACCGAGCACATCGGTGTAGCGCCAGTTGGCCACCAGGCTCAGGCGCAGGCTGACCTTGTCGCGGGTAAGGATCTCCTGGCCGTTGACCTCCAGCGCCTGCAGGCGGGTATCGACCATCTCCACCGCTACCTGGCTGCCGCAGCGCCAGTAGCCATGCCGGCCTGGCTCGAGCAACCCGGCCACCACGCCATCGATCTTCAGCACGCCGACATGGAAGGCCGGCACCAGCGCCAGCAGGACCAGGTCCGTGCCGGCCACGCCGGGGCGGTTCAGGCGAACCACCAGTTCGTCGTCCAGGCGCCGTCCTTGATCAAGGTCGATGCGCTGCAAGCCATGTTCGACCTGACCTTTCCAGTACAGGCGGCGGCTGTCCGGGGCCAGCAACTCGACCAGGCGGCCGTCCTCGAAGCGCAGGCCGGCCTCGTGCGGCGCCAGGTCCGTTGCTTCGAAATACTGCTCGACCAGTGCCGGCTCATGCCCACGCAGGTATTGCGCCAGCGGGTGGTCAAACAACGGGGATTGGAGGCTGAAGGTGGTCACCGTCAGCCGGTCTTGCCAGTCGAAACGCTGGTACTGGCCAGGCTCGAGGATCGACACGAAATCGCCTTCGCTCATCAACAGGCCGCGTTCGTTTTTCTTCACAACAAAGCGTTTCAACAGTTTCATCTTGCTCATCCTTTTCCAATGTCCTTGAGTGCCGGGGTCGCCAACCCAGCGGGCGTCGCGAGCGAAGCCTGGCGGAGTCCGGGGCCGGGAGCGTTGCTCCGGCGGCCACCATCGTTGCGCCAGGCCCGGCCGGCGAGCCGGGTGGGCCAGCGGTGGGCCAGGCGTCCTTCGCAGTGACGGGCCGTCCTGGCCCTGCTTGCGTTGCCTGTGCCCCACCGGCGGGTGTTGCGGTTACAGCTACCTTAGGAGGGTAGTGCCGGGGCGTTGCCCGGCGAGCGTCTGCGCCGGCCTTTCCAGGGGCCCAGCGCAGCAATGACCGGTCGTTGCGGCGGCGGCATGCACGACACCGACACCTGAAGGTGGGTACGTGCACCGGCGGGGGGTTCCCCTGTCCCGAGGGCCTGCCTGGCGATGCGGTCGAGTGGGATATTGCGAGCGGCGTGCCAGGTTTTCATTCGGCACTGATGAAATCATCTAACTAATTGTTTTATATAGGTTTATTTTTATCTGATTAATTTACGCACAGCTCGAATCACACATGGACATTCAATTTTTCGTATACCATTAGATAGAAATTTATCTCTTAGGATAATCAAGGATGAGCAAGCCTCTCGTCGCCATCGGCTTCCTCGGCACCACCCTCGACCGCAACGGCAAGGGCGCCGCACGCTGGAACCGCTGGCGGCCGACCATCGGCCTGTGCCAGCAAGCCGACCTGTCCCTGGACCGCCTGGAACTGATCCACGGCCCCAGCGCACGCGACCAGAGCCTGGCCGACCGGATCCGCGGCGACATCCAGCAGGTCTCACCCGGCACCGAGGTGCGCCTGCACCCGCTGGCGCTGCGCAACCCGTGGGACTTCGAGGAGGTCTACGGCGCCTTGCACGACTTCGCCAGCGGCTACAGCTTCGACACCGAGCACGAGGACTACCTGGTGCACATCACCACCGGTACCCACGTCGCGCAGATCTGCTGGTTCCTGCTCACTGAGGCACGCTACCTGCCGGCGCGCCTGGTGCAGACCTCGCCCTCGCGCAAGCAGGACGAAAACAGCGACCCGGCCGGCATCGCCACCCTGATCGACCTCGACCTGTCGCGCTATGACCCGATCGCCTCGCGCTTTCGCCGCGAGCAGGTCGAGGGGCAGTCGCTGCTCAAGTCCGGCATCGCCACGCGCAACCCGGATTTCAACCGCACCATCGAACAGATCGAGCGGGTCGCCCTGCGCTCGAAGGCCCCCATGCTGCTGGTCGGCCCGACCGGCGCCGGCAAGTCGTTTCTTGCCCGCCGCGTCCATGAGCTCAAGCGCGGGCGCCATCAGCTGGGCGGACGCTTCATCGAAGTGAACTGCGCCACCCTGCGCGGCGACGGCGCCATGTCGACCCTGTTCGGCCACGCCAAGGGCGCCTTCACCGGCGCCCAGAACGCCCGCGACGGCCTGCTGCGCGCCGCCGACGGCGGCATGCTGTTTCTCGACGAGATCGGTGAACTGGGCGCCGACGAACAGGCCATGCTGCTCAAGGCCATCGAGGAAAAACGCTTCTTCCCGCTGGGCGCGGACCGCGAAGTGGAAAGCGACTTCCAGCTGATCGCCGGCACCCACCGCGACCTGCGCGCCAAGGTCGCCGACGGCTCGTTCCGCGAGGACCTGTTCGCCCGCATCAACCTGTGGACCTTCGCCCTCCCGGGCCTGGCCGCACGCCGCGAGGACATCGAGCCGAACCTCGATTTCGAGCTGCAGCGCCATGCCCGCGAACAAGGGCGCCAGGTGCGCTTCAACCTCGAGGCCAAGCGCCGCTACCTGGCCTTCGCTCATGCCGGCGAGGCCCGCTGGGCCGGCAACTTCCGTGAGCTGTCGGCGTCGATCACGCGCATGGCGACCCTGGCCGACAGCGGGCGCATCGATGAGGAAATGGTCGAGGAGGAGATTGCCCGGCTGCGCTATGCATGGGGCCTGGAGTCGGCCAGCGAGCCACTTTTGGCCGACCGCGCACTCGACCTGTTCGACCAGGTGCAGTTGCAGGCGGTGATCGACGTCTGCCGCCGCGCACCGAGCCTGTCAGAAGCCGGGCGTCAGCTGTTCGCGGTATCGCGCCAGGAGAAGGCCAACCCCAACGACGCCGACCGCCTGCGCAAATACCTGGCGCGCTTCGGGCTGGACTGGCAGCAACTAAAGTCGTAGGGCTTGCCAGCCCGCTGGCGCAGTGCTGTATGCTTGGCCGGTCTTCAGGGCGGGGTGAAAGTCCCCACCGGCGGTAAATCGAAAGATGAGCCCGCGAGCGCCCCGGCCATGCCGGGGGTCAGCAGACCTGGTGAGATTCCAGGGCCGACGGTCATAGTCCGGATGAAAGAAGGCGTTTGGCAGGGGCCGTCCAGGCGCCCCTGCGCGCGCATTTTGTTCGCCCCGAGACGTTCATCGATCATTCACGAGGAGCGTTTCATGTCCACCATGCACCACAAGCATTTCCCCAATGTCAGCGCCGCCATCGCCGCCTTCCAGGCCGGGCGCCCCGTGCTGCTGCTTGACGACGACGACCGCGAGGACGAAGCCGACATCGTCGCCGCCGCCGAGAACCTTTCGCTGCAGACCATGGCCATGATGATCCGCGATTGCAGCGGCATTGTCTGCCTGTGCCTGGACGAAGCCACCGTCGATGCCCTGCAGCTGGCGCCGATGGTGCAGAACAACCAGGCCCGCCATGGCACCGGCTTCACCGTCACCATCGAGGCCGCCGAAGGGGTCAGCACCGGCGTGTCGGCGCAGGACCGCATCACCACCATCGAAGCCGCGCTGCGCTCGACCGCCCAGGAACGTCATATCGTCAGCCCGGGCCATGTGTTCCCGCTACGCGCTCGCGATGGCGGCGTGCTGACCCGTCGCGGCCACACCGAAGGCTCGGTGGACCTGGCCCGCCTGGCCGGCCTGCGCCCGGCGGCGGTGCTGTGCGAACTGATGAACCCCGACGGCAGCATGGCCCGCGGCGAGCAGGTGGCGGTGTATGCGCGGCAGTACAACCTGCCGGTACTGACCATCGAGGAACTGGCGCGCTATCGCGAGGCGATGGTCGAGCTGCAGGCCGAGCCGGCCTGATACCTGAGCAAGCCCGCCCCGATCACCGTGGGAGCGGGCTTGCCCCGCGATGAGGCCAGGCCTCAACGCAACCCCAGCGGCCCCTTCAGAAACTCATACAACCCCGCCGCACTCTTGCGATAGCCATCAGCCGTCAGGTGCACCAGATCCGGCCGCGCCAACCCACCCGCCTGCCAGCCGGCGATCGAGCATGGCCCGCCCATGAACCCCTGCCAATCCCAGAACAGCGCCTTATGCTTGTGCGCCATCTGCTTCTGGATACGGATCACCGAGGCCAGCGGTTGTGGCTGGCGCGCCGCACAGCTGCGCGCCTTGCGCTGTTTGATCGAGTCCGGTGGACCGACCAGCAGGATCGCCGCCTGTGGCAGGTCCTTGCGCAGGCCCGTGAGGGTTGCGTCCAGTTGCGTCTGGTACAGCGCCAGGTCGAGCTTGTCGTCGAACGCTTCGTTGGTACCGTAGGCCAGGATCACCAGGTCAGGCCGCACGGCCTTGAGGCTGTCGCGCCAGCCCGGCTGCCACTTGTCCACCACGTCCAGGCGCGCACCGTTGATGCCCAGCGCCGAGTAAGTCACCCCGGCATTCTTCTGCCCCTGGATGTACCAGCCCCCCAGGGCGACACCCCGGCCACCCTCGACACTCAACTGCACCGGCAGGCCGACATTGGCGTAGGCCGGGCTGAAGCGCCACTGGCCATTGCTGGCCGGCAACACCCGGCGCTGGCCGCCATTGACGAAGAGGCTGGCGCTGGTGGTCGACTGGTACAACGCCGAGACCTTGTAGCGCTGGCGGTCCTCATCACGCGCCTGCAACACGACACTGGCGCGATTGGCCAACGGCAGCGACAGGTAGCCCCCCAACGGGAACTGCTGGCTCTGCTGGTTGCGCGCCGACACCAGCTCCCACTGGCGCTTCTCGCTCTTGATGATCACCCGGTCGTTGCGGATTCCCGGCACCGGCGAAGCCGGCACCAGGCCGATGCCGCCATCGCCGTAGCGCGCCTGCAACAGCTTGCGCAGCTCGCCGCTGAACAGGTCGGCGGCGGTGTGCGAGTCACCCAGCTGGACGATGGCAACCGGTGCCCGGCCAGCGTTGCGCAGCTTGCCGGCGAGCAAGGCGAGGTTGCCGTCCTGGCGGGCGGCTGGCGCGGCGGCGGGCCGGGCCGTGGGCTGGGCGCTCACGCTGTTGGCGCCGGTACTGCAACCCGGCGCGGCGCTGATCAGCAGGGCCAGGCCCAGCAGGTGATGCCATTGGCGCATCTCAATGTCCTGTAACGGTCAGGCCCGGGAAGCTGATCAGCGACAGAACCTGTTCGGCGATCATCTTCTGGCCTGTGATGGTGAAATGAATGCCGTCGTCGACCCGCACCTTGACCCGCTTGCCCTGCGGTGTCTGCACCGTATACGAGAAGTTGGCGTCGGCGTAGCCGAGGATCGGGTTGGCCGACACGTAGTGCTGGCCGAACAGCGCGGTCTGCTCCTGGTACAGGCCGCTGAGATAGCCCATGGCCGTGGACAGTCGCGCCTTCTCCATGTTCGGCGGCCCGACCCAGATCACCTGCACGTTGTGCGCGCGGGCCTGCTCGAGGATCGAATCGATGCGGGCGCGGTAGGCGAGCTCCCACTCCGGCGACTTGAAGCGCAGGAACGGCTTGCCCTTGCCCTGGGGCATGTCCCAGGGGTCGTTAGGGCCGAGGAACACCACCATCAGGCGCACGTTCGGTTCATGGTCGAGGGTGTCGGCCACGGTCTTCGGCCAGTTGAAGAAGCCCGGGTAGGCAAGGCCGGTGCTCTGCTTGCTGAGGTTGACGGTACGGATCTGGTAGCGCTTGCGCAGGCTGTTGGCCAGGTGCGGCGCCACGCCCTGCATCAGCGAGTCGCCGACCAGGAACACTTCGTCGCCAACGGCCAGCGAAGCCACGGTGCCCGGCTGCAGCAATGCCGGTGCCGGAGTGGACGGTGCAGGCTGGGCGACGATGACAGGGGCTGGCACATGAACCGGCACAGGCGTCGGCTGCACATGCGCGGGCGTCGACACCGGTGGCAACGGCTTGGCCACGGCCGCCGGGGTTTCAAGATCGACCGTGACCACCGGCAACGGTGCAGGCAGCACCTCGACCGCCGGCCCCTCCTCGGCCAGTTGCGGCGCGGACAGCAACTGCTCGAGCAGGTCATCGCGCTGCGCTTCCAGCATCGCCGTCAGCTGCGCCCCCGCGCGCCAGGCAGGCATCTGGCCCAGCAGCGGTATCTCGCAGCTCTGGTGGTATTTCTGCTGGCAGTAGAGCTTGATCGAGTCCTGGTTCAGCCAGAACAGCAACGCGGTGGTGACCACGATCGCATACAAGCCACGGGCGGCGCCCATCTGCACCTGGAACAGCTGTTTGCTATCAGAAGCTTGCATAGATGAACCCCGGCACGCCCGACTGCGAAGCGAAAATCACCAGCGACACACCGACCCCGAGCGGGATCGGATACAGCTGCCACGGCAGGCGCTGGAACAGCGCGCCACTCTGGCGCAACAGCGCCAGCCATTGTGGATAACTGGCCACGAACAGCACGCAGGCCAGCAGCATCAGACCCGTGGCACTGTTCAGCCCCGCCAGGCTCAGCTGGCCGATGTCGCCGAGCATCTCCAGCGCGCCGTCCAGCGTCGGGCTGCGGAAGAAGATCCAGGCGAAGGCCACGTAATGGAAGGTCATCAGGCGCGCCAGCAGGCCGGAACCCGGCAGCCGGGCGAAGCCCGGAAACCACTGGCTGAACAGCTTGGAAATGGCCAGGCCGACGCCATGCAGGGCGCCCCAGATGATGAAGTTCACGCTCGCCCCGTGCCACAGGCCGGACACCAGCATCGCCAGCAGCATGTTCAGGTTGCCGCGCCATGCGCCCTTGCGGTTGCCGCCCAGCGGGATGTACACGTAGTCGCGAATGAAGCGCGACAGGCTGATGTGCCAGCGCCCCCAGAATTCCTTGAGATTGTGCGCGGCGTACGGCGCATCGAAGTTGTCCGGCAGACGAAAGCCCAGCAGCAGGGCGATGCCGGTGACCAGGTTGGTGTAGCCGCTGAAGTTGAAGTAGATCAGCAAGCTGTAGCCGTACACGCTCAACAGCACCTGCTCGGGGCTGGCGCTGCCCGGGGTGTCGAATACCGGGTCGACCCACTCGCTGCCCAGCCAGGCACTGAGGAAGAACAGCTTGACCACCGCCATGGCGATCAACCCCAGCGCCCGCTGCGGCTCCAGCACCTGGCGCATGGCCGGTGGGCGGATCTGCGGCAGCATGTGCAGGGCGCGGTTGACCGGCCCGGCCACCAGGCTGGGGAAGAACGCCAGGTACAGGGCCAGGTCCAGCGGCGCCGCCGGCGCCAGCTCCCGGCGGTTGATCGACACCAGGTAGCTGACTGAATGGAAGGTGTAGAACGACAGCCCGATCGGCACCAGCACTTCCAGCAACGGCAGCGACACCTCGAACCCGGCCGTCGCTAGGGCGCTCTGGGCGCCGCCGACGAAGAACTCCTGGTACTTGAACAGGTAGAAGCAGCCCAGCACCAGCATCAGCAGCAACACGCGACTGAACCAGCGCCTGGGATAGCGTCCCGCCAGCAGGCCGAGCAGGTACACCAGCGCACTGTAGCCCAGCAGGATATACAGCGACTGCAGGCTGAAGCTCGCCACCAGGCCATAGCTGGCGGTCAGGAGCAGCAGGTTCTGCAACCGCACGCTCCAGCACAGGCTCCAATAAAGCATGAAGAACAGCGTGAAACAGAGGCCGAATTCGATCGAGAGGAAGCTCACAACGTAGTCCATTACATGACGTCGGGAAGAAAGGTCCCTGACCCGCAGGCCAGAGCGCGCGGATTATGGCAGAGGGCCGTCACCCCCACAATTCGATTGCTTCGCGGATTGCAAGATGGCTCACACCGAACAAGTGCAACAAAATGCGACGAACGATAGGCCCATGCAATTTGCTCCCCCTGCCCCGCTCTGCTAGTGTCGCGCCGTTCTGAATGCCACCGAGACAGTCGCCATGGCCCGCAAAAAAACCTCCATCGATTTCGAACAATCCCTCGCCGACCTGCAAGCCCTGGTCGAACGCCTGGAGAACGGCGAACTGTCGCTGGAAGAGTCGCTGGCCGCCTTCGAGCAGGGCATCGCCCTGACCCGCGATTGCCAGGGTGCCCTGGCCCAGGCCGAGCAGAAAGTACAGATCCTGCTGGAGCGTGACGGCGAACTGGCCGCCCAGCCGTTCGACACGGAGCCCGAGGCATGATCGCCCAGTACCAGCAGAGCGCCCAGGCACGGGTCGACGCCGCCCTCGAACCGCTGTTCCAGGCGCCGTCGAAGGAGCTCGAACGCCTCTACGCCGCCATGCGCTACAGCGTGATGAACGGCGGCAAGCGCGTGCGTCCGCTGCTGGCCTATGCCGCCTGCGAAGCCTTCGGCGTGCCGCCCGAGCATGCCAACGGCGCGGCCTGCGCGGTGGAGCTGATCCACGCCTACTCGCTGGTGCATGACGACCTGCCGGCGATGGACGACGACGACCTGCGTCGCGGCCAGCCCACCACCCACAAGGCGTTCGACGAAGCCTGCGCGATTCTCGCCGGCGACGGCCTGCAGAGCCTGGCCTTCAGCGCCCTGCTCGACCCGCGCCTGAGCCCGCAGGCCGACGCCATCCGCCTGCAGATGGTCCAGGCCCTGGCCAGGGCTGCCGGCCCCGCCGGCATGGTCGGCGGCCAGGCCATCGACCTGGGCTCGGTGGGCGTCAAGCTCGACCAGCAAGCCTTGGAATACATGCACCGGCACAAGACCGGCGCGCTGATCGAAGCCAGCGTGCGCCTTGGCGCCCTGGCCAGCGCCCGCGCCGATCAGGCCCAGCTCGATGCCCTGCAGACTTATGCACAGGCCATCGGCCTGGCGTTCCAGGTGCAGGACGACATCCTCGACGTGGAGAGCGACACCGCCACTCTGGGCAAGCGCCAGGGCGCCGACATCGCCCGCGACAAGCCGACCTACCCGGCGCTGCTCGGGCTGGAAGCGGCCAAGGCCTATGCCCTGGAGCTGCGCGACCAGGCGCTGGCCGCGCTGGAGAGCTTTGGCGACAACGCCGAGCCTTTGCGGGCGCTGGCCCGCTACATCGTCGAGCGCCGCCACTAAGGCCTGACACATCCCCCTGTAGGAGCGGCCTTGTGTCGCGATAGGGGTGCGCAGCAGCCCCGGGATTTCAGCCTTGACGCAAAGATTGCCGGGGCCGCTGTGCGGCCCTTTCGCGACACAAGGCCGCGCCTACAGGATCTCTGCCGCACCGGTGGCCCTCATACACCCGTCCGAATGGGCAGCTTTTCCTACAATGGGGTAAACTGCCGCGTCTTCACACCTATAACGACACGCCTGATGCCCACGACGTTTCAAGAGATCCCCCGCGAACGCCCGGTCACGCCATTGCTGGACCGCGCCGACACGCCCGCCGGCCTGCGCCGGCTGGCCGAAGCCGACCTGGAGACCCTGGCCGACGAGCTGCGCCAGGACCTGCTCTATACCGTGGGGCAGACCGGTGGGCATTTTGGTGCAGGCCTGGGCGTCATCGAGCTGACGATCGCCCTGCACTACGTCTTCGACACCCCGGATGACCGGCTGGTGTGGGACGTCGGCCACCAGGCCTACCCGCACAAGATCCTCACCGGCCGCCGCGAGCGCATGCTCAGCCTGCGCCAGAAGGACGGCATCGCCGCCTTCCCGCGCCGCAGCGAGAGCGAGTACGACACCTTCGGCGTCGGTCATTCCAGCACCTCGATCAGCGCCGCGCTGGGCATGGCCATCGCCGCCCGCCTGCAGAACGATCCGCGCAAGTCGATCGCCGTGATCGGCGACGGCGCGCTGACCGCCGGCATGGCCTTCGAGGCGCTGAACCACGCGCAGGAAGTGGATGCCAACATGCTGGTCATCCTCAACGACAACGACATGTCGATCTCGCGCAACGTCGGCGGCCTGTCCAACTACCTGGCCAAGATCCTCTCCAGCCGCACCTACGCCAGCATGCGCGAAGGCAGCAAGAAAGTGCTGTCGCGCCTGCCCGGGGCCTGGGAGATTGCCCGTCGCACCGAAGAGTACGCCAAGGGCATGCTGGTGCCCGGCACCCTGTTCGAGGAACTGGGCTGGAACTACATCGGCCCGATCGACGGCCACGACCTGCCGACCCTGATCGCCACCCTGCGCAACATGCGCGACCTCAAGGGCCCGCAGTTCCTGCATGTGGTGACCAAGAAGGGCAAGGGCTTCGCCCCGGCCGAGGTCGACCCGATCGGCTACCACGCGATCACCAAGCTGGAGCCGGCCGACAAGCCGGTCGCGCCGAAAAAAGCCAGCGGGCCAAAGTACGCCTCGGTATTCGGCCAGTGGCTGTGCGACATGGCCGCCGCCGACAACCGCCTGGTGGGCATCACCCCGGCGATGAAGGAAGGCTCGGACCTGATCGACTTCAGCGAACGCTACCCCGAGCGCTACTTCGACGTCGCCATCGCCGAACAGCACGCGGTGACCTTTGCCGCGGGCATGGCCTGCGAGGGCGCCAAGCCGGTGGTGGCGATCTACTCCACCTTCCTGCAACGCGCCTATGACCAACTGATCCACGACGTGGCGGTGCAGGACCTCGATGTGCTGTTCGCCATCGACCGCGCCGGCCTGGTCGGCGAGGACGGCCCGACCCATGCCGGCGCCTACGACCTGTCCTACCTGCGCTGCATCCCCGGCATGCTGGTGATGACCCCAAGCGACGAGAACGAGCTGCGCAAGATGCTCAGCACCGGCCACCACTACAAGGGCCCGGCCGCCGTGCGCTACCCGCGCGGCACCGGCCCGAATGCACCGATCAGCGGTGACCTCGAGCCACTGGAGATCGGCAAGGGCGTGGTCCGCCGCCAGGGCGGCAAGGTCGCCCTGCTGGTGTTCGGCGTGCAACTGACCGAGGCCCTGCAGGTGGCCGAGCAGATCGACGCCACCGTGGTCGACATGCGTTTCGTCAAGCCGCTGGACGAGGCCCTGGTACTGGAGATGGCCGCCAGCCATGAGTTGCTGGTGACCATCGAGGAGAACGCCATCATGGGCGGCGCCGGCGCCGCCGTCGGCGAGTTCCTGGCCCGCGAGGGCGTGGTCAAGCCGCTGCTGCACCTGGGCCTGCCGGACATCTATGTCGAGCATGCCAAGCCTGCGCAGATGCTGGCTGAGTGTGGGCTGGATGTGGCCGGGATCGAAGCCTCGGTCAAGGCCCGCATGGCCAAGCTAGGCCTTTAAGACCCAATCGCGGGGCAAGCCCGCTCCCACGAATGCCTGGCAGGTTTCGTGGGAGCGGGCTTGCCCCGCGATTGCAATGGAACTGCCCATGAAGATCCGCGCCCTCCCCCTGCTCTGCCTCCCCGCCGCCGCCCTGGCCGCCGAACCCTCCCGCGACGACGCCCTGAAGCTTCCCGACGTACTGATCAGCGCCAGCCGCCAGGTCGAGTCGCGCACCGCCACCAGCGCCGCCAACACAGTGTTCACCCGTGCCGATATCGACCGCCTGCAACCCAGCGGCGTCACCGACCTGCTCGCCCGCGTCCCCGGCGTGCAGGTGGCGCCCACCGGCGGTCGCGGCAGCCTGCCCGGCATCTTCATCCGCGGCACCAAGGCCGCCCAGACCCTGGTGCTGGTCGACGGCGTGCGCATCGCCAACGCCACCTCTGCCGACAGTGGCCTGCAGTTTCTCGACGTCGACCAGATCGAACGTGTGGAAGTGCTGCGCGGCTCGCGTTCAGCGATCTACGGCAGCGACGCCATTGGCGGGGTGATCCAGATCTTCACCCGTCGCGGCAGCGGCCAGGGCCTGCAACCGCGCCTGCGCCTGGCGGCCGGCAGCAATCAGACCTGGCAACGCAGCCTGGGGTTGTCGGGCGGTGATGGCGCGACCCGCTTCAACCTCGGCGCCAGCCTGGACGAGACCGCCGGCATCGATTCGACCGGACCGTCGTATGCCAGCGATGGCGACCATGACGCCTATCGCAACCGCTCGCTCAACCTGAGCCTGAGCCATACCTTCAACGAGCGTTTCGAGGCAGGTCTGAACCTGCTCGATAACCGTGGACGTCGTGAGTTCGACGAACCTCGTGGCAGCAGCCCGCAGATGCCCTACTCGAACTTCGCCGTCAGCAGCCTGGGCAGCTACCTTGACGCCCAACTGGCCGAGCAGTGGCACTCCCGACTGGAAGTGGCCCACAGTGAAAACCGCGATGACAGCCGCGACAAGCTCACGCACAAGAGCTCACCCTTCAACACCTACCGCGACCAGGTCACCTGGCAGAACGATCTGACCCTGAATGACGACAACAGCCTGGTGCTGGGTGGCGAGTGGTACGAGGATCGGGTACACGCGAGCACCGACTTCAACGAGGACAGCCGCTGGAACCGTGCAGCCTTCGCCCAGCACCGGTTCCAGGGCGAGCACTTCTCGACCGAGCTTGGCGTGCGCCACGACAAGAACCAGCAGTTCGGCGGCCAGACCACCTGGAGCGGCAGCCTGACGCTGCCGTTGAACGCCCGTAATGACCTGCTGCTGTCCTACAGCGAGGGCTTCCGTGCCCCGACATTCAACGACCTCTACTACCCGGGGTTCAGCAACCCTGACCTCAAGCCGGAGCACTCGAAGTCCTATGAAGTGCAATGGCGCAGCCAACTGACCGACAACAGCCGCCTGGAAACCTCGCTCTATCGCACCGACTTGCGAGACGCCATCAGTTACGACGTAGAGGCCAACAACATGGGCAACGTTGCCCAAGCCCGCATCAATGGCTTCGAGATGGCGCTGGAGCAGCAATGGGGGGGCTGGAAATCGCAGCTGGGATTGGCATTGATCGACCCGCGCGACCAGAAAAGCGGGCACACACTCGCTCGTCGTGCGCGGCGCACCCTGAGCCTGGATATCGATCGTCAATTCGACCGCTTCAATGTCGGCGCCAGTTGGCAGGCAGTCAGCGGCAGCTACAACGACGAAACCAACAACGCTCCCATCGGTGGTTATGGGCTGCTGGGTATTCGCGGCGGCTGGACGGCCACCCGTGAGCTGAAGGTCGACCTGAAGCTCGACAACCTGCTGGACAAGGGTTACAGCCGCACCCTGTACAACCATCAGGGGACTGACTACGGCTACCGCGAAGAAGGCCGCACCTGGCTGCTGAGCTTTACCTGGACCCCGACCCTCTAGCCTCCAGCAGCGCACACAGCCGGGCGGTGGCCTCGATCATCTGCCCGCTGGGCCGCTCCAGGCCCTTGTCCGGTACCACCAGCAAGCCTTCCTCCTTCACCGCGCTCAGCTGCGGCCAGCGACGCCAGCTGGCCAGCTGCGCCGTGTCACCCGCCAGGATCACCTCGGGATCGCGCAACAGCACCGACTCCACGCTGACTTGCGGCGCGGGCTGGGTCAGGTCATCGAACACATTGCGCCCCCCGCAGACGCGCAGGGCATCGCTGACCACCTGGCGCCCACCCAGGGTGTACAGCGGCTTGTCCCAGACCTGGTAGAACACCCTCAGCGGCGTGTCACGCCGATAGCGCTCCCGCAGCGCCTGCAGTCGCTCACGCAGGTCGGCGGCATAGGCGCGGCCCTGCTCATCCCGCCCGAGGCGCCGGGCAATGGCTTCGATCTGCTCGATCAACTGGTCGAGGTCGCCGGGCTCGCCACTGAACGTGGCGATGCCCAGGCGCTTGAGCTGGTCGCGCTGGGCCGGCGCGACGCTGCCGGGCCAGAGCAGCAGCAGGTCAGGCTTGAGACTGAGCAAGCGCTCCATGTCCAGCTGGCCATGGCGCCCGACCGAGGGCAGGGCCTGAAGGCTCGGCGGACGCTCACCCGCGTCCAGCAGGCCCACCAACAGGTCGCCGGCCTCCAGCTCGAGGACGATCTCGGTCATCGACGGTGCCAGGCTGACCACTCGCGGCCCGGCCTCGGCCAGGGTACCGAGGCACAATAAAGCGAGGGAGGCGAGAAACGCCCGCATCAGCCGAGCTGGCGCGGAATACGGTAGAGGTACAGCACCACGACGGTGGACAGGGCAAGGAGGATCTGCGGCACCGCCTCCAGCCCGACCAACACCGACAGCGCCGCGACCCAGGCCGGGAAGCAGGCGAACAGCATGGCCAGACGCCTGACCCGCGCCAACTCGATCCAGGCAGCGGGTTCGTCCGGCGTGCCCAATTGCTTATCGGTGGCGATCAACGCTCGCTTGTAGGCGCCGAAGCGCGGCAGGCTGAGGAACATGGTCGCGGCCCCGGCGATGAACAAGGGCATGGCCAGCACCGGGATCAGCGGTTCTCCAGCGCCGAACGCCCAGGCCATTATCGGCAATGGCAACAGGCCCACGGCCAGGTACTGCCACCAGGCCAGGGCCAGCCGCCGCTTCACCTCGCCGCGGGTCACGCCTGTGGCACCTCGCCCTGGTGCTTGTTGCCCATCATGTGGCCAAGCTTGTCGGCCTTGGTGGCCAGGTACAGGCGGTTGTGCGGGTTGTGACCGGTGTGCAGCGGCACGCGCTCGGCAACCTTGATGCTCATGTCGGTCAGCGCCTTGACCTTGCGCGGGTTGTTGGTCATCAGGCGCAGCGATTTCACGCCCAGGTGCTCAAGCATCGGCAGGCACATGGCGTAGTCGCGCTGGTCGGCGGCGAAGCCCAGGCGCTCGTTGGCCTCGACGGTGTCGGCGCCGCCATCCTGCAACTCATAGGCGCGGATCTTGTTCAGCAAGCCGATGCCACGGCCCTCCTGGCGCAGGTACAGCAGCACGCCACGGCCTTCACGGGCGATGGCCTGCAGCGCGGCTTCAAGTTGCGAGCCGCAGTCGCAGCGCTGGCTGAACAGCGCATCGCCGGTCAGGCACTCGGAATGCAGGCGCCCCAGCACCGGCTCGCCGTCCGCGATGTCACCCAGGCTGAGCACCACATGCTCACGGCCGGTGGCTTCGTCGAGGAAGCCATGCATGGTGAAGATCGCAAAGGGAGTCGGGAGTTTAGAGGCGGCAACAAAGACGACGGGCACGTTGTGCTCCTGGATAGTAGGATTTTTCAGATCGGCCGATTGTATCAGCAGCCCGGCGCAGGTGCGCAGGAGGAATATGGTGGCTTAAGATCGAAAAGTTCGATGCTTATGGACTCACAAGATTCCTGTGGGAGCGGGTTTACCCGCGAATGCGTTGGTTGTCTCACTGCAGCCTTCGCGGGTAAACCCGCTCCCACAGGGATGATGTCCAGCCTTGCGTTGTCAGTGGGGCTGACTATCGCTGGTAAACGGATACGGCTGCTTCCAACGCTCGAAGATCGGCTTCAACTCACCACTGCGCACCAGTTGCTCCATGCGCCGGTCGAACAGGTCGCGCAAGGCCTCGCCCTGCGCACTGCGGGTGAAGGCCAGGTACAGCGGCAGCTCGGCAACGTGGGTGCTGCGAAAACGCTGGGGCTCGGGCGCCTGTCCGAGCACATACTCGACCTCGGTCTGCGCATCGACGTAGAAATCCACCCGGTCATGCTCAAGCATGGGCAGGATCCCTTCGCGGCGCTGGACCTCGCGGAAATTGTGCACGTTCGGCAGGTAGCTGGCGTAGTCATAGCCACGCACCCAGGCCAGGCGGTACTGGCCGATGGTGTCCAACGTGGGCTGCGGCTTGCCGGCCAGACCCAGGGCGTAGATATGGTCCAGGTCGAAATGCCAGCGCGGATAGAGGTTGTCGTCGTTCTCTTCCTTGTACGAGCCGACCCAGGCATCCGCCTCGCCCCGTTTCACCAAACCGACCGAGCGGCTGTACGGCGCGCTCAGCACCTTGACCTTGACCCCGGCCGGCTCGAACACCTTGCGCAGCACGTCCCAGGCCAGCCCACTGCCATCGGCGTTGGTGTAGTCGAGCCACTCCTCGCTGACCAGGCGCACCTGCTGCTCCTGCGCCATGACGCCGGGCGCCGCGCAAAGCAGCACCCACGCCAGCAACACACTCCTCAAGGCCATCGCAACGCTCCTTGTATCAGGCCACCGCCCACACCAGAACCTGCATGCCCAACCAGGCGAACACGCCGGCCAGGATATCGTCGAGCATGATCCCGAAGCCACCATGCACATGGCGGTCGACCCAGCGGATCGGCCAAGGCTTGAGGATGTCGAAGAAGCGGAACATCAGGAACCCCGCCAGCAGCCACTGCCAGCCTTCCGGCACCAGCCACAGGGTGATCCACATGCCGACAATCTCGTCCCAGACAATGCCCTCGTGGTCGTGCACGCGCAAGTCGTTGGCCACCTTGCCGCACAGCCACACGCCGAACAGCATGCTGATGCCCAGCAGCAGCCAGTAGCCCCAGTCGGGCAGCATCTGCCACAGCGGGATGAACGGCAGCGCCACCAGCGAGCCCCAGGTACCGGGGGCCTTGGGCAGGGTGCCGGAGCCGAAGCCAAAGGCGATGAAGTGCCACGGGTTGCGCCAGACCGAAGGCGGAACGAACTCCGCAGGCACCTGGTTGGGGTGGTCGGTCACGGTGTCTCCCTGAAATGTTGATAGCCCCGCTGCACGGGGGTGATGTCCTGGCCCTGCGGGTCACGCAGGGTCACGCCCTGGCCTTGCAGCACACGCCCGATGACGTGCACCTCGCGGGCCAGGGAGGTCAGTGCGCTTTCCGGCAGGGTGAACGCCAGCACGTAGTCGTCGCCGCCAGTGAGCGCCGCCTGCACTGCCGCCTCGCGCCCAAGGAAAGCCTGTAAAGGTGCAGACACGGGGACCTGCGCCAGGTTCACCTCCAGCGCGACGCCGGACGCCTTGGCAATATGCCCGCAGTCGGCCAACAGCCCGTCGGAGATATCCAGTGCCGCCGTGGCCAGGCCGCGCAGGCGCTCGCCCAGCTGCAGCTGGGGCAAGGGCGACCAGTAGTGCTCCAGCAGCGGGCCGGCCACCTCGGCAGCCGCCTCGCGCTCGCCCAGCACCAGCGGCAAGGCCCCCGCCGCGTTACCCAGGAAACCACCGACGCACAGCAGGTCGCCCGGCTGCGCGCCGCTGCGGCGCAGGGCCTGGCCTGCCGGTACCCGGCCGAACACGGTCACGGTGATGCTCAGCGGCCCACGGGTGGTGTCTCCGCCGATCAAGCTCATGCGACAACGGTGAGCCATGCGGCCGAGGCCATCGGCGAAGGCTGCCAGCCAGTCCGGGCCGACTTCGGGCAGGGTCAGGGCGAGGGTGAAGCCAATGGGCGTGGCGCCCATGCCCGCCAGGTCGCTGGCCGCCACGGCGAGCGAACGCTGGCCCAGCAGCAGCGGGTCGCAGACCGCAGGAAAATGCACAGCGGCCACCAGCGTGTCGGTGGAGATCGCCAGCTGCTCGCCGGCGGGCAGGTCCAGCAGGGCACAGTCGTCGCCGATCCCCAGGGCCACGCCCTCGCCACCCTGCGCACAAGGCGCGGCGGCGAAGTAGTGACGGATCAGCTCGAACTCACCCATGGCTGGTCAGCGCCGCGATCAGCGCTTGTTCGCCTTGACTTCCGCTTCACGCAGACGCGGAGCCAGCTTGTCCAGCACGCCGTTGACGAACTTGTGGCCGTCGGTGGCGCCGAAGACTTTGGCCAGTTCCACGCCTTCGTTGATGACGACGCGGTACGGCACGTCGACGCGCATCATGAACTCCCAGGTGGACAGGCGCAGCACGGCCAGCTCGACCGGGTCGAGTTCTTCCAGCGGCGTGTCCAGGCAAGGCTTGAGCGCCTCGTCGATCTCGACCTTCTTCGCCGGGACCCCGTGCAGGATCTCGCGGAAGTAGGCGCCGTCGACATCGGAGAAATCGTTATCGACCCGGAACTGCGCTTCCACTTCGTTCAGCGAGTGCTTGGCCATGTGCCACTGGTAGAGCGCTTGCGTGGCGAGCTTGCGGGCTTCGCGACGCTTGGCGCTCTTCGAGGGCTTGCCGGCATCCGCAGGTTTTGGATCGCGCGGGTTGAAACGATCGCTTTCGTCGCTAATCACTTGGCCTCCAACTGCGCCAGCAGACTGACCATTTCCAGGGCCGACAGGGCAGCTTCGGCACCTTTGTTGCCGGCCTTGGTGCCGGAACGCTCGATGGCCTGCTCGATGGAGTCGACGGTCAGGACGCCGAAGGCCACCGGAACACCGAACTCCATGGACACCTGGGCCAGGCCCTTGGTGCACTCGCCCGCCACGTATTCGAAGTGCGGGGTACCGCCACGGATCACTGCGCCCAGGGCGATGATCGCGTCATAAGCACCCTGCTGGGCGACTTTCTGCGCTACCAGCGGGATTTCGAACGCGCCCGGGGCACGGATGATGGTGATGTCGCTTTCGCTGACGCCGTGGCGTACCAGGGCATCGACTGCACCGCTTACCAGGCTTTCGACGACGAAGCTGTTGAAGCGGCCAACCACCAAAGCATAGCGACCTTTGGGGGCAATGAAGGTACCTTCGATGGTCTTCAGGGTCATTCCGGAGTTCTCATCTTCAAGAGCGAGGCCGCGCTGTGGCGGCCTCGGGAGGGTTTTGACTCGAGTCTATGGGCGATCAGGCCGCCTCAAGTCACTCGGAGGGCACGTATTCTACAACTTCCAGATCGAATCCGGATATCGCATTGAACTTCATCGGCGAACTCATCAGGCGCATCTTGCGCACGCCGAGGTCGCGCAGGATCTGCGAACCGGCACCGACGGTGCTGTAGGTGGTCGGCGCTTTCGCCGGGGCATCGCCCGCGCTCTCGCGGATATGCGCCAGCAGCACGTCGCCGTCCAGCGGGTGGCCCAGCAGCAGCACCACGCCGCTGCCGGCCTCGGCCACGGCGCTCATGGCCGCGCGCAGGCTCCAGCGGCCCGGCTGCTTGACCATCAGCAGGTCGCGCAGCGGGTCCATGTTATGCACGCGCACCAGGGTCGGCTCTTCGGCGCAGATCTTGCCCAGGGTCAGGGCCATGTGCACATCGCCTTCCACCGCGTCGCGATAGGTGACCAGGTTGAACTGGCCCAGCTCGCTCTCGATCGGCTGCTCGGAGACGCGCTGCACGGTGCGCTCGTGGATCATGCGGTAGTGGATCAGGTCGGCGATGGTGCCGATCTTCAGGCCGTGCTCGGCGGCGAACACTTCCAGTTCTGCGCGACGCGACATGGTGCCGTCGTCGTTCATCACCTCGCAGATCACCCCGCTCGGCTCGAAGCCGGCCATGCGCGCCAGGTCGCAGGCGGCCTCGGTGTGGCCGGCGCGAGCCAGGGTACCGCCGGGCTGGGCCATCAGCGGGAAGATGTGGCCGGGGCTGACGATGTCCTCGGCCTTGGCGTCCTTGGCGGCGGCGGCCTGCACGGTGCGGGCGCGGTCGGCGGCGGAGATGCCGGTGGTGACGCCTTCGGCGGCCTCGATCGACACGGTGAACTTGGTGCCGAAGCCCGAGCCGTTGCGCGGCGCCATCAGTGGCAGCTTGAGCGTCTCGCAGCGCTCGCGGGTCATCGGCATGCAGATCAGGCCACGGGCGTGCTTGGCCATGAAGTTGATGTGCTCGGGCAGGCAGCACTCGGCCGCCATGATGATGTCGCCTTCGTTCTCGCGGTCTTCGTCATCCATGAGGATGACCATTTTGCCCTGGCGGATGTCTTCGACCAGTTCTTCGATGCTGTTGAGCGCCACGCGGCACCCCCTTCTCAATCAGGATTTCAAGAAGCCGTTGGCGGCCAGGAAGCTTTCGGTGATGCCACTGCCTTTGTTCGGCTCGGCGGCCTTGTCGCCCAGCAGCAGACGCTCCAGGTAACGGGCCAGCAGGTCGACCTCAAGGTTCACCCGACGCCCTGCGCGGTAGTCGGCCATGATGGTTTCGGACAGGGTGTGCGGGACGATGGTCAGCTCGAACTCGGCGCCATCGACTTCGTTGACCGTCAGGCTGGTGCCGTCGACGGTGATCGAGCCCTTGTGGGCGATGTACTTGGCCAGCTCCTTGGGTGCGCGCACGCGGAACTGGATGGCACGGGCGTTATCGGCGCGCGAGACGATCTCGCCGACGCCGTCGACGTGGCCGCTGACCAGGTGGCCGCCCAGGCGGGTGGTGGGGGTCAGGGCCTTTTCCAGGTTGACCCGGCTGCCGCTCTTGAGATCGACCATGGCGGTGCGCTTGAGGGTCTCGACGCTGACGTCGGCCCAGAAGCCGTCGCCGGGCAGTTCGACGGCGGTCAGGCACACGCCGTTGACCGCGATGCTGTCGCCGAGCTTGACGTCGCCCAGGTCGAGCTTGCCGGTCTCTACGTAGACGCGCACGTCACCGCCCTTGGGGGTGAGGCTGCGGATGGTGCCGATGGATTCGATGATGCCGGTGAACATGGTGTTCTCCTAGATACGGGCTGCGCGAGGCAAGCCTGGCATTATACGCCGGGGGGCGGCAGGGGGATGGCAGTGACTCGCCAGTCATCGCCGACCGCGCGCATTTCGGTGATCTTCAGTCGCGGCGCCTCGCTCATTTTCGACAGCGGCCAGTCCAGCAACGGACGGGCGTCGGAGCCGAGGAAGGTGCCGGCGACGAACAGCTGGTACTCGTCGACCAGGCCCTGGCGGGCGAAGGCGCCGACCAGGCCGGCGCCGGCCTCCAGCAGGATTTCGTTGACCCCGCGCCCGGCCAGAGTGCGCAGCAGTGCAGGCAGGTCGACGCGGCCCGCGCTGCCGGGCAGGTTGATCAGTTCATGGCCGGCGGCCGCGTAGCGCGGGTCTTCGCCCGCGGCGGTCACCACCAGCGCCGGGCCGGCCTGGAAGAACGGCGCGTCCAGCGGCAGGCGCAGGCGCCCGTCGACCAGCACGCGCAACGGCGGACGCGACAGGGCCAGGGCGGTGAGGGCGTCATCCAGGCCCAGTTCCTCGCCACGCACAGTCATGCGGGCGTTGTCGAACAGCACGCTCTCGGCGCTGGTCAGTACCACGCTGGAACGCGCGCGCAGGCGCTGCACCGCGGCACGCGCCGCAGGGCCGGTGATCCACTGGCTTTCGCCGCTGGCCATGGCGGTGCGGCCGTCCAGGCTCATGGCCAGCTTGGCGCGCACGAACGGCAGGCCCTGCTCCATGCGCTTGAGGAACCCGGGATTGAGCGCGCGGGCCTCGGCCTCGAGCACGCCGCTGGCGACTTCGATGCCGGCCTCGCGCAGGCGCCGCAGGCCATTGCCGGCCACTTGCGGATTGGGGTCCTGCATGGCCGCCACCACCCGCGCCACCCCGGCCTTGACCAGCGCCTCGGCGCACGGCGGCGTGCGGCCATGGTGGCTGCAGGGTTCGAGGGTGACGTAGGCGCAGCCGCCGCGGGCGCGCTCGCCGGCCTGGCGCAAGGCATGGACCTCGGCGTGCGGCTCGCCGGCACGCACATGCCAGCCTTCGCCGACCACCTCGCCGTCACGCACGATCACGCAACCCACGCGGGGGTTTGGGTGGGTGCTGTACAGGCCCTTGCGGGCCAGTTCCACGGCGCGGGCCATGTAGTGGGCGTCGAGAATGGCTTGGCTGGACATGCTTACTCTTTAGCCGGCTCGCGGGCCAGGCGGTCGATTTCTTCGCGGAATTCGTCGAGGTCCTGGAACCGCCGGTAGACCGAGGCGAAACGGATGTAGGCCACCTCGTCGAGCTTGCGCAGCTCGGCCATCACCATCTCACCGACCACCAGCGACTTCACTTCGCGCTCGCCGGTGGCGCGCAGGCGGCTCTTGATGTGCGCCAGCGCCGCTTCCAGGCGCTCGACGCTGACCGGGCGCTTTTCCAACGCGCGCTGCATGCCGGCGCGCAGCTTGTCTTCGTCGAAGGGCTGGCGCGTGCCGTCCTGCTTGATCAGCCGGGGCAGGACCAGCTCGGCGGTTTCGAAGGTAGTGAAGCGCTCGCCGCAGGCGACGCATTCGCGCCGGCGACGCACCTGTTCGCCCTCGGCGACCAGACGCGAGTCGATGACCTTGGTGTCGTTGGCACCGCAAAACGGACAGTGCATGGTGGCAGGCAACAAAAAAAGGGAGGGCCATGGTAGCGCATTGCACTGGCAAGACAAGCCAAAGGGTTTACCATCCATGCAAATCTGCCCGTGAAGGACTACCCCATGCACCCTCGAGCGCTCGTCGTGCTGTGTTGCGCCGCCCTGCTCGCCGCCTGCGGCAGCGACCGCCCCAAGCCGGAACAAGCGCCACCCCCGGTGCCGGCCAAGGTGGCGAAGAAAACCGAACCCCTGGGCCCGCTGCCGGCCTACCAGCGCGAACTGAGCGGCACCCTGCTGGAAATCCCGGCGGGCGCCGACGTGGAGCTGGCCCTGCTGGTGATCGACGAGCGCGGCCGGCCACAGCAACTGCTGGCCAGCAGCACCCTGAACGGCACCGGCCAGGCCCTGCCCTACCGCCTGCGCTTCAACCCTGAAGCCTTCCCCGCCGGGGCCCGGGTCGAACTGCGCGGCCGCGCCAGCCGCTCCGGCCAGCTGATCCTGCACTTGCCGCCGGTTCGCATCGCTCAGGCCCAGACTCAGGCCACCGGCCCGCTGCGTTTCGAAAAGGCACCCTAGATGGCCCCGGCAATCCTGCAACAGGCCCTGAGCGGCCTGATCGGCGAAGCGCGCCTGATCGTCAGCGAGCTGCCCGGGTGCGACCTGAAGCTCTGGTTGATCGACGACCAGAACATGGACCGCGAATTCACCCGCGAGGAAACCCGGCGCATTCTCGAGGAGCCGCCTTACTGGAGCTTCTGCTGGGCCAGCGGCCTGGCCATGGCGCGCTACCTGGCCGAGCACCCGCAGTGGGTGCTCGGCAAGCGCGTGCTGGATTTCGGCGCCGGCTCCGGCATCGCCGGGATCGCCGCCGCCCGGGCCGGCGCCCTGGAGGTGGTGGCCTGCGACCTTGATCCGCTGGCGCTGGACGCCTGTCGCGCCAACGCCGCGCTGAACGGCGTGACGCTGAGCTACAGCAGCGATTTCTTCGCCGAGGCCGACCGCTTCGACCTGATCCTGGTCGCCGATGTGCTCTACGACCGCGCCAACCTGCCGCTGCTGGACGAGTTCCTCAGCCGTGGTCGCCAGGCGCTGGTGGCCGACTCGCGGGTGCGCGACTTCAGCCACCCGCTGTATCGCCCCCTCGGGGTGCTCGAGGCGCTGACCCTGCCGGATCTGGCCGAGCCGCACGAATTCCGCCGGGTCAGCCTGTACCATGCCAGCCGCGAGCCCTTATAGTGGGGGTATTCACGGATTTGCGAGAGTCACGATGAGCCAAGCTCCTGTTAACACAAGCCTACCATTTATCTTCGATGCCACCGATGCCAACTTCCAGCAACTGGTCATCGAGAACTCCTTCCACAAGCCGGTGCTGGTCGACTTCTGGGCCGAGTGGTGCGCGCCATGCAAGGCGCTGATGCCGCTGCTGGCGAAGATTACCGAGGGTTATCAGGGCGAACTGCTGCTGGCCAAGATCAACTGCGACGTCGAGCAGCAAATCGTCGCCCAGTTCGGCATCCGCAGCCTGCCGACCGTGGTGCTGTTCAAGGACGGCCAGCCGGTCGACGGTTTCGCCGGTGCCCAGCCCGAGTCGGCCATCCGCGCCATGCTCGAACCCCATGTACAGATGCCCGCGCCGCCCGCCGCCGCGCCGCTGGAGCAGGCCAAGGCGCTGTTCGCCGAAAGCCGTTTCAGCGAAGCCGAGGCACTGCTGCAGGTGCTGCTGGGTGAAGACAACAGCAATGCCGAGGCGCTGATCCTCTACGCCCGCTGCCTGGCCGAGCGCGGCGAGCTGGGCGAGGCCCAGGTGGTGCTCGACGCGGTCAAGACCGACGAGCACAAGGCCGCCCTGGCCGGCGCCAAGGCCCAGCTGACCTTCCTGCGCCAGGCCGCCAGCCTACCGGAAGCCGCCGAGCTGAAGAGCCGCCTGGCGCAGAATCCGCAGGACGACGAAGCGGCCTACCAGCTGTGCATCCAGCAGTTGGCGCGCCAGCAGTACGAGGCCGCGATGGATGGGCTGCTGAAGCTGTTCCAGCGCAACCGCGCCTACGAGAACGGCCTGCCGCAAAAGGCCTTGCTGCAGGTGTTCGAACTGCTGGGCAATGCTCACCCGCTGGTCAGCGTGTATCGCCGCAAGCTGTCCGCTGCGCTGTTCTGAGGTTGTTGGGGCTGCATTGCAGCCCCCTCATCCCACCCAGCGATACACCGGCGCGTCCACGCCGCTTTCCACCTTCACCTCACTGCTGTGGCGCAAGCGCACCAGCAGCCGCTTGCCCGCCGCCACGCTCCCGGCCAGCCCTTCCAGGCGCTCCAGCAGCTCCGGCCCGCTCATCTGCCCCGCCTGGCGCAGCACGTCACGCGCCGCCACCCACTGCCCGTCATCCTGCCGAGGCGCCGGGCTGCCACTGACCGGCTGAGTCTCGACGGCTGCCGGCACTTCCAGCCGACGTCCCAGCTGCGCCCACTCTTCCGGCGCCAGTTCGACGGTCAGGTCCACCGGCCATTCACCGATCTGTCCACGAATTCTCACGATAGGTACCCTGCCTCCAGTCTCGATGCCGCCATGCTCCCACGAACATGAAACCTGTGCCAGGCAGGCTGGCGGGGCAAAGAAAAATTGTTATAACATCACAAAATCTTTCCAAGCCGCCTGTGGAGCCGTCCATGCGTCGTCTGTTGCTCGCCCTGCCCTTCGCCCTGCTGCCCCTGGCCGTGGCCCATGCCCACGACGACCACGATCATGACCACGCCCATGGCACCCTCGGCACCCACGAGCATGGCGTGGCCAAGCTCAATGCGGTGCTCGACGGCAACACCCTCGAACTGGAACTGGACAGCCCGGCGATGAACCTGGTCGGCTTCGAGCATGTGGCCAGCAGCGATGCCGACAAGGCCAAGGTCGCCGCCGCCCGCCAGCAGCTCGAACAGCCCCTGAAACTGTTTGGCGTTGCCCCGGCCGCCGGTTGCAAGGAAGACGCCCAGGAGCTGGAAAGCCCGCTGTTCGGTGACGCCGCCCAGGCCGACGAGGATGGCGACAGCCATGAGCACGGTCACGGTCACGCCCACGCCGACGTCAACGCCCACTATCAGCTGACCTGCGCCACCCCGGGCAAACTCGCTCAGATCGATCTCGGCCCACTGTTCAAGACCTTCCCGCAGACCCAGAAGATCAACGTGCAACTGATCGGCCCCAACGGCCAGAAAGGCATCGAGGCCACCCCCGCCAAGGCCGTGGTCGCGTTCTGAATGAACCAGCCGCTGATCGAACTGCATGACCTGGTGTTCGCCTGGCCCGGCCAGGCGCCGCTGCTGGAAATCCCTTCATTTCGCCTGGAGCCCGGCGAGGCACTGTTCCTCAAGGGCCCCAGCGGCAGCGGCAAGACCACCCTGCTCGGCCTGCTGGGCGGCGTCAACCGTCCCGGGCAAGGCAGCATCCGCCTGCTTGGCCAGGACCTCGCGGCCATGGGCCAGGGCGCGCGCGACCGTTTCCGGGTCGATCACACCGGCTACATTTTCCAGCAGTTCAACCTGCTTCCGTTCCTGTCGGTGCGGGAGAATGTCGAGCTGCCCTGCCGCTTCTCGAAAAGCCGCGCGGCCCGCGCCGCCCAGCGCCATGGCAGCATCGACCAGGCCGCTGCCCAACTGCTCGCTCACCTGGGCCTGGACGACCCGACCCTGCTCGCCCGCCGCGCCGACAGCCTGTCGATCGGCCAGCAGCAGCGGGTTGCCGCGGCACGGGCGCTGATCGGTCAGCCCGAGCTGGTGATCGCCGACGAGCCCACCTCGGCCCTCGACGCCGATACCCGCGAGGCCTTCATCCGCCTGCTGTTCGACGAGTGCCGCGACGCCGGCGCCAGCCTGCTGTTCGTCAGCCATGACCAGAGCCTGGCGCCGCTGTTCGACCGCCACCTGTCCCTGGCCGAGCTCAACCGCGCCGCCAAGCCCCGGGAGGCCTGATGTACCTGCTTCGCCTTGCCCTGGCCAGCCTGGCCAACCGCCGTTTCACCGCCCTGCTCACCGCCTTTGCCATCGCCCTGTCGGTGTGCCTGCTGCTGGCCGTCGAGCGGGTGCGCACCGAGGCCCGCGCCAGCTTCGCCAGCACCATCAGCGGCACCGACCTGATCGTCGGCGCCCGCTCGGGGTCGGTGAACCTGCTGCTGTACTCGGTGTTCCGCATCGGCAACGCCACCAACAACATCCGCTGGGACAGCTACCAGCACTACGCCAGCGACCCGCGGGTGAAATGGGCGATCCCCATCTCCCTGGGCGACTCGCACCGTGGCTACCGGGTGATGGGCACCACCACCGACTACTTCAGCCATTACCAGTTCGGCCGCCGCCAGCACTTGGCACTCGACCAGGGCCGGGCGTTCGCCGACGATCCGTTCGAGGTAGTGCTCGGCGCCGAAGTGGCCGAGGCGCTGCACTACAAGCTCGGCGACAAGCTGGTACTGGCGCATGGTGTAGCCGCCATCAGCCTGGTCAAGCATGACGACAAACCGTTCACCGTGGTCGGCGTGCTCGAGCGCACCGGCACCCCGGTGGACCGCACCCTGCACATCAGCCTGGCCGGCATGGAGGCGATCCACATCGACTGGCACAACGGCGTGCCGGCCCGTGGCGCCGGGCGCATCAGCGCCGAGCAGGCCCGCACCATGGACCTGCAGCCCGCGGCCATCACTGCCTTCATGCTCGGGCTCAACAGCAAGATCGCCACCTTCAGCCTGCAGCGCGAGATCAACGAGTACCGCGCCGAACCGCTGCTGGCGATCCTGCCAGGCGTGGCCCTGCAGGAGCTGTGGAGCCTGATGGGCACGGCAGAGCAGGCGTTGTTCGTGGTGTCGCTGTTCGTCGTGCTCACCGGCCTGATCGGCATGCTCACGGCCATTCTCACCAGCCTCAACGAACGCCGCCGGGAAATGGCCATCCTGCGTTCGGTGGGCGCCCGCCCCTGGCACATCGCCGGGCTGCTGGTGCTCGAGGCGCTGGCCCTGGCGCTGGCGGGCATCGCCGCCGGGCTGGGGTTGCTGTATGCGGGCATCGCCCTGGCCCAGGGTTATGTGCAGGCCAACTATGGGCTATACCTGCCACTGGCCTGGCCGAGCGCCCACGAGTGGACCTTGCTGGCCATCATCCTCGGCGCGGCGCTGCTGATGGGCAGCGTGCCAGCCTGGCGCGCCTATCGGCAGTCGTTGGCCGATGGTTTGTCGATTCATCTCTGAGAAATGCCAATGATCCGAATCCTCGCTGCCTGTCTCGCAGCCCCAGCGAACGTGGTCGGCGCCTCTGCGTGGGAGCGGGCTTGCCCCGCGAAGCAGACGCCTCGACACCTGGCACCGGCGCTGCCGGTGATCGCGGGGCAAGCCCGCTCCCACGCCAGGGTGCTGCTCGTGGCACTGCTGCTGTTCTCACTGCCAGCCTGGGCCGCCGACCCTCGCGAACTGGACTGGCCTGCCCTGATCCCCGAGGGCGCGCCGGTCATCCCGCCACAACTGACGCCCCTGCACGACCTGTCGCAGATCAGCGACGCGCTGTCCGCCGAGGCGGCCCCCGCCGCCCGCCAGCAGGCGCCCAACGCGCCGGTGGTGAAAACCCTGGACGGCCAGCAGGTGAAGATCCCCGGCTACATCGTGCCGCTGGAAGTCAGCGAGGAAGGCCGCACCACCGAGTTCCTCCTGGTGCCCTACTACGGCGCCTGCATCCATGTGCCGCCCCCGCCGTCGAACCAGATCGTGCATATCTTCAGCGAGATGGGCGTGCGCATCGAGGACCTTTACCAGCCCTACTGGATCGAGGGCACGATGCAGGTCAAGGCCAGCAGCAGCGAGCTGGCGGATGCCGGCTACCAGATGGAAGCAGAGAAAATCTACGCTTACGAGCTGAAGTGAGCACTGCGTCACCCCGATAGCACGGCTTCTTTGAGCTGGGTCAAACTTTCTGTTTAGTCAGCTTCGTACCATTGGACTACTCGATTACTCACGTCCTCTGGGAGCTTCCATGAACAAGTCCTTGCTCGGTGCCTCGCTCGTCGCGTTGGCGCTTGCAGCCCCTGTCGCCCACGCCCACCAGGCGGGGGACTTCATCCTCCGCGCCGGCGCCATCACCACCGCGCCTAACGAGAACAGCGGCGACATCAAGCTCGACGGCGCCAAGGTCTCGGGCACCAAGGCGACCCTGGACAGCGACACCCAGCTGGGCCTGGCCTTCGCTTATATGCTCACCGATCACATCGGTCTCGAACTGCTGGCCGCCACCCCGTTCCAGCACAAAGTCGGCGTCAAGGGCCTCGGCCCTGGACTGGACGGCAAGCTGGCCGACATCAAGCAACTGCCGCCGACCCTGTCGCTGCAGTACTACCCGATGGCGCCGTCCTCGAAGTTCCAGCCGTACGCTGGCGTGGGCATCAACTACACGATGTTCTTCGATGAAGACCTGACCAGCGACCGCAAGGCCCAGGGCTTCAGCAACATGAAACTGAAGGACTCGGTCGGCATCGCCGGCCAGCTGGGCATGGACTACATGCTCACCGACAACCTGCTGCTCAACGCCGCGGTCTGGTACGTCGACATCGACACCAAGGCCAGCATCGACGGCCCGAGCGCCCTGGGCGTCGGCAAGACCAAGGTCGACGTCGATGTCGATCCGTGGGTCTACATGGTCGGTATCGGCTACAAGTTCTGATCCGCAGGCGCGCCTGCTCCCTCTGGAGCGGGCGCGCCACGCATCGTCTCGACGCTCCAGAGATACCCCCAGTAGCCCCAGGCTAGCGCGCTTATCCCCGCCCCCAACCCGCACACCGCCACCCAGCCCCACTGCCCGTACACCCAGGTCGCCACGATCGCTCCCACCCCACTACCGATCGAATAGCAGCACATGTAGGCGCCGATCAGCCGGCTGGCCATCTCGCCGCGCCCCGCCAGCAGCAGACTCTGGTTGGTCACATGCACCGCCTGCACGGCCAGGTCCAGCATCAGAATCCCGATTACCAGCGCCAGCAATGACTGCTCGAGGTAGGCGATGGGTAGCCACGACAGGGTCAGCAGGCCCAATGCCCAGCCAGTCACCCGCCGTCCATGCCCCTGATCCGCCAGACGCCCGGCACGCGATGCCGCCAGTGCCCCCGCCACGCCGGCCAGACCGAACAGCCCGACTTGCGTGTGATCCAGCGCCAGTGGCACGGCGCTCAAGGGCAGCACCATCGCGCTCCACAGCACACTGAACGCCGCGAATACCAGCACCGCGAACAGGCCGCGCTGACGCAGCAGGCGGTCATGTCGATACAGCCGCAGCACCGATGCCAGCAACGCCCGATAGCGCTGCCTCTGCCCCTGCGGCCTGGCGGCGGGCAAGCGCCAGGCGAGCAGCCCCGCCATTGCCAGTGCAAGCACCGCCGCCACGCCATACACACCCTGCCAGCCGAGCAGGTCGGCCACTGCGCCCGACACCAGGCGCGCCGAGAGAATGCCCAGCACCACGCCGCTGGTCACCGTGCCCACCGCCTGCCCTTGTTCGGCGGGCGTGGCCAATGTGGCGGCATGCGCCACCATCACTTGCACCACCACCGCGGCCAGGCCGACCAGGGCCATTGCGGCCAGCAGCACGGCCCAGTCCACGGCAAAGGCCACGGCCAGCAAGGCGCCGGATGAGACCAGCAACTGGCCGAGGATCAGCCGCTTGCGATCGAGCAGATCCCCCAGCGGCACAATCAGCAGCAACCCCAAGGCATAGCCGGCCTGTGTCATCCCGACTACCAGGCCGGCGCGGGCGCTGCTCACCCCAAGGCTCGCCGCCATCGACTCCAGCAGCGGCTGGGCGAGATACACCGTGGCCACGGCCAGGGCGCAGGCGGCGGCCAACAACAACGTCAATCCGCGGGTGAGCGTCGACATCGAAGACTCCCTTTCAATTCTGGTTTCAATTTAAAACCACATGACTGGCCTTTTAACAAAGGTGGTTTTATTCTGCAACCAGATAGACACCCAAGGATCGCGCCATGCTCGACGAGAACAACCAGCAATGCCCTGTGGCCCGCGCCTTGGAGGTGCTCGGCGACCGCTGGGCGCTGATGATCCTGCGCGATGCCTTTGACGGCCTGCGCCGCTTCAGCGAATTGCAGAAGAACCTGGGGCTGGCGAAGAACATCCTCGCTTCGCGCTTGAAGCTGCTGGTGGAGGCTGAGCTATTGGTGCAGCAGCCGGCCTCGGATGGCAGTGCCTACAAGGAATATGTGCTGACCGAACGGGGGCGCTCGGTGTTTCCGATCGTGATCGGCTTGCGTCAGTGGGGGGAGCGCTACCTGTTCACAGCGGGGGAGTCACGCTCGCAGCTGGTCGATGATCGTGGCCAGGGCCTGGAGACGCTGCAGGTGCGGGCCCGGGATGGGCGGGAGGTGCGGCCGGAGGATTGCCGCCGGCGGGTGGTCCGACACTCGTGATGTCATCGCGGGGCAAGCCCGCTCCCACCAGCCCCCCATGGCGGCGTGGGAGCGAGCTTGCCCCGCGATGGGGATTCAGACCTTGCCGAGCAACCGCGCCAGCCCCTCGACGAACGGCGTCGGCTCAGGGAACGCGAAGCGCGCCAGCAAGCGCGAATTGTCCGCCCGCGAATGGCGGATATCGCCCGAGCGGGCCTGACCGTAGCTGACCGCCGGCAAACCGCCCACCACCTGCTCCAGCGCCTTGAGCAGCTGGTTCAGCGAAGTCGCCTGGTTCAGGCCGATATTCACCGCGCCCTCTTCCACCACCGGCTGCTCAAGCGCCTGCACCATCACCTGGACCAGATCGCCGACGAACAGGAAGTCGCGGGTCTGCTCGCCATCACCGAACACGGTGATCGGCGTACCCCGGGTGGCGCGCTCGCAGAAGATGCTGATCACCCCCGAATACGGCGAGGAAGGATCCTGGCGCGGCCCGAAGATATTGAAGAAGCGGAACACCACCGGCTCCAGCCCATGCTGGCGACGGTAGAAGTCCAGGTATTGCTCGCTGGCCAGCTTGTCCACCGCATAGGGGGTCAGCGGTGCCTTGGGCGTGTCCTCGGCAATCGACTGGCCCTCGCCATTGTTGCCGTACACCGCCGCGCTGGAGGCGAACAGCACGCGGCGGATGCCATTCAGGCGCATCGCCTCGCAGACATTGAGCGTGCCGATGAAGTTGCTCTGGTGGGTCTTCACCGGGTTTTCCACCGAGGCCTGCACCGAGGCCACCGCGGCCAGGTGCACTACCGCCTGGCAGCCACTGGCGGCACGGGCCACCAGGGCGGCGTCGGCGACATCGCCTTCGAGCAGCTCAAGGCGCGGATGGCCGAGCTGCAGGTTGCTGCGCTTGCCGGTCGACAGGTCGTCGAGGATACGCACCGCGTAGCCTTTCTCCAGCAACGCATCGCACAGGTGGGAGCCAATGAAGCCGGCACCGCCGGTGATCAGGATGGGGGCGTCAGCCATGTCGGTAGAATCGGTCCAGTAGGGGCGGCAAGCCGGCGCGCCAGGCACGGGGCTTGATGCCGAAGGTGTGAAGGATCTTCTTGCAGGCCAGCACCGCGTGCTGCGGCTCTTCGCTGGCATCCGGGCGGGCGGCGTGGGCCTGGGCGGTTGGCGCCTGCACGGCCAGCTTGCGCCACTGGGTGGCCTCGGTGAGGATCGCCTGGCCGAGCACCAGCGGCGTGGTGGCCTCGTTGCCAGCATAGTGGTAGGTGCCCCACAACGGCGCCTGGCAATCGAGCTGCTTGAGCACCGAGAGGATCACCCGCGCGGCATCGTCCACCGGCGTCGGGTTGCCGCGTCGGTCATCGGCCAGCAGCAGTTCCTGGGGCTGTTCGGCGCGGGTCAGGAAGCGCCCGAGCGCGCCGTCGATGCTTTCGTCCAGCAGCCAGCCGAAGCGCAGCAGCACATGCTGCGGGCAGGTAGCGCGCACGCTCTGCTCGATGCGCCAGAGCGCCTGGCCACGCAGGCCGAGCGGCACCGGCTCGTCCTTCTCGCTGTAGGCGGTGGCGCGCGAGCCATCGAACACACGGTAGCTGGACGGTTGCACAAGGATCATCTCGTGGTGCTGGCACAGTTCGGCGAGCCGCTCCACCGCCCGCTCCTGCTGGGCCAGACGTTGCTCGCTGACGGACTCGGCCTGGAACCAGTCGAAATAATAGGCCAGGTTGACCACGGCGTGCGGGCGTTGCTCGTCGAGCAGCAGAGTCAGGCTGGCCGGATCCCAGCCGTTTTCCGGCGGGCGAGGCGCCAGGAAGGCGATGTCTTCCTCGGCCCCGAGACGAATCAGCGCTTGCCCGAGGGCATTGCCACCACCCAACAGCATCAGGCGCATACGCATAGAGTCAACAGGTCCGGTCTGGTCGATGGAGGAAAGGGTTCATTTTGCTGTTTCCGGCAGGGGAAGTCCAACCCAGGCAAGGCCTGGCACGCACCGCGTGGCGATTGGCGCCGGTCGGGGCGGTATTCCGCCTTTGCCGACAGCTACTTATACTGCGCCAGGCCTGTTCAAGGAGATCAACATGGATGCCGAACTGAACACTGCGCAACGCGCCAGCTGGCAATTCGACGAGCCCGCGCCCGGCCCGGAGCGGTTCATCGACGAGGATTTCGACGACTATCGCCAGCAGGCGCGCCTGCTGCTACCGGACACCGAGCGTGCCCCCACGGTATTCGTGGTCGGCGGCGCACGCTCCGACTTCACCCGCCTCAACCCGTTGCTCTATCGCCTCCAGCAACAGGGTATCGGCTCGTTGACCGGCAACCTCTCCGGCCACAGCCTGGCCAGCGAACCCGGGGCGAAGGACGCCTCGCTGGCCAGCAACCTGGATGAGGCCCTGCGCTTTCACCAACACCTAGACGCCCGCAGCGACACCCTGGTCGGCCACAGCCTGGGCGCCGCCATCGCCCTGAAGCTGGCCGCCCAGCGCCCCAGCGTACGCAAGCTGGTGCTGATCTGCCCGGCGGTCTACCCCGACGCGGCCCATGCCGCGCCTTTCGGGCCGGCCTTCAGCGAGGCCATCCGCAAGCCTTTTGCCTTCCTCGACTGCGACAGCTACGCCTTCCTGCGCCAGTTCCAGGGCCGGGTGCTGCTGGTGATTGGTGAATACGACGGGCTCAACTCCAGGGTCCACGGCCAGGGGCCCGGCACCTCGGCCGGCACCCGGCGGCTGGCGGGCGTCGAGCGCTACAGCCCGATTCCCGAGGAGGTCACCCACGCCTTGCTGCGCTCGGTGCCCGCGCCCCATGTGGAATGCCTGATGCTCACCGACTGCGACCACGGCATCGCCGCGCACCTGCGCGACCGACCGGAGGTGGCGGACCAGGTGGCCGATGCGGTGGCGGCGTTCATTCTCGATTGAAGTGGGTCGAAGACTGCTGTACTTGCGTGGGAGCGGGCTTGCCCCGCGATGGCGTCCGATCGGGCGACCTCGTTGGTCGTGCTGACGCCATCGCGGGGCAAGCCCACTCCCACGCATCAATGCGCCCTCAATGCGCCCTCAATGCGCCATCAATGATGGCTCACTCGATCTCGAACAACCCGTTGCTGACCATCCCCGCGCTCAGCCGGTCACGGATGTCGTCGTCGATACGCGGATCATCCGGGCGGTACAGCTTGATCTGCCGGAAGGCGTTGATGCGATTGATCTCCTCGCCCAGGTATTCCCACACCACCCGGGTGCACGCCGGATTGCGCCGGTCACCGCTGGAGACCCCGGTCTTGAGGCCGTTCAGACGGCTGATGCGGCTCTTGAAGCTGGGGATGAGGACGGTCTGGCTCATCTCGTTGAGGGTCAGCGACTCGTAGTCGATCAGGAACATCCTGTCCTGCAACTGGAACGCCGCGCCCAGATAGCGACAGCGCACCTCGGCGTGCTGGTCGAGGCCGCTGCTGCGCTCCTGGCGTTCCTGGCGCTCGAACAAAAAGCTGCCGCGCTCCTCCCACAGGTGCACCAGCGACACCAGGATCGAGCCCGGCACCGACATGCAGTTGGAGTATTCGAAGTAGTAGCCGCAATAGCGCGACAGGTTGCCGGCTTCTTTATGCAGCGGCTTGAACAGTTCGCTGATCGGGTCGTCCTGGGAACCGACCCGCTGATCCTGACTGCGTGCGCCGATCAAGCGGGCAAACTGTTCGGGCGGCAGACCCAGCTCGTAATCCTCGACGCCGAAGAAGTCGCCGATGCGCTTGAGGTTGTAGGCCGTCGGACGGCTCTGGCCGCTCAGGTACTTGTTGAACTGCGCGCGATTGATCGACAGCTGCCGGCAAACCTCGGAGATAGAGCGGTAGTGGCTGCAGGCCAATTTGAGGTTGGTAGCGAAGTGATCGCCCATGATGCGTGGGTCCGGATGATGCGAGTGACGCCATTCTAGCATCAAGTCGCACCAAAATGGAGCAACCCGCGAAATTGTAACCACAGTTGTCATAGCCAACCATGCGCCCCCAATGAATAGCGGTGCGCCTGCCGCCCGCTGGTCTTTCCACGCGAAGAATAAGAATCGAGGTCATTTTCCAATGCTCGAAGCACTCAACGATTTCCTTTCGGGGAAGCTTCTCATCGTGCTGATTGTCGGTCTCGGCAGTTACTTCACGATCCGCTCTCGGTTCGTCCAGTTCCGCCATTTCGGCCACATGTTCGGTGTCTTCAAGGAATCCCTTCGCGGCCAGGCAGGCCAACTGAGCTCGTTCCAGGCCCTGATGCTGAGCCTGGCCGGTCGCGTCGGCGCCGGTAACATCGCCGGTGTCGGTATCGCCGTGACCCTCGGCGGTCCGGGCGCCGTGTTCTGGATGTGGGTTACCGCACTGGTGGGCATGTCCAGCAGCTTCTTCGAATGCACCCTGGCCCAGGTCTACAAGCGCGCCGATGGCGATGGCCTGTACCGCGGCGGCCCGGCGTACTACATCCAGCACGGCCTGAAGCTGAAAAGCATGGCGATCGTGTTCTCGATCCTGCTGCTAGTCACCTACGGCTTCGCCTTCATCGGCCTGCAGTCGTACACCGTGACCCACTCGCTGCAGAACGCCTTTGCCTTCGATCCGAAGCACACCGGTATCGTCCTGGCAGCGCTGCTGGCCCTGACCTTCATCGGCGGTATCAAGCGCATCGCCGCGGTGTCCGATCTGCTGGTACCGGTCAAGACCCTGGCCTACATCGGCGTGACCCTGTACGTGATCGGCACCCAGATCGAACACGTCCCGGCCATGCTGGAAACCATCTTCAAAAGCGCCTTCGGTCTCGACCCTGCGTTCGCTGGCCTGCTGGGCAGCGCCATCGTCATGGGCGTGAAGCGTGGCGTGTTCGCCAACGAAGCAGGCCTGGGCAGCGCGCCGAACGTCGCCGCCGTGGCCGCCGTGAAACACCCTGGCGCCCAGGGCGTAGTCCAGGCCTTCAGCGTGTTCCTCGACACCTTCGTGATCTGCACCTGCACCGCGCTGCTGATCCTGCTGTCGGGCTTCTACACCCCGGGCTTCGAAGGTGACGGCATCGTCCTGACCCAGAACTCGCTGGCCGCCGTGGTCGGTGACTGGGGCCGTGTGTTCGTCAGCGTCGCGCTGTCGCTGTTCGTCTTCACCTGCATTCTCTACAACTACTACCTGGGCGAGAACAGCCTGCAGTTCCTCAGCCGCAACCGCGCCGTGCTGATGACCTTCCGCGGCCTGGTGCTGGCGCTGGTGGTGTGGGGTTCGACGCAGGACCTGTCGACCGTGTTCGCCTTCGCCGACATCACCATGACCTGCCTGGCGTTCGTCAACCTGATCGCCCTGGCCATGCTGTTCAAGGTCGGCCTGCGCGTCATGCGCGACTACGACGCACAGCGCAAGGCCGGTATCAAGCAGCCGGTGTTCGACTCCAGCAAGTTCACCGACCTGGACCTGGACCGTGCCGCCTGGCCGGCCAATCCGCAGGCTGAAACAGCCACTGACAAAGCCGCCGTTCAGGCGCACGCTCAGCGCTGATATTCTCCCCTGCCCCAGCCGCCCCGTTCGTGGGCGGCTGCCTCTTCCTTCGCTACATCGCTACGGAAAATTCCCATGCGTGCAGTCAAGAATCTTCTCGTCCTTTACACCGGTGGCACCATCGGCATGCTGCAGACCGCCGAAGGCCTCGCGCCGGCCGGTGGCTTTGAAACGCGCATGCGCGAACATTTCGCTGCCTGCGGCGACGCGCCAAAGGTGCAGTGGTCGCTGCGTGAACTGAATCCGCTGATCGACAGCGCCAACATGCAACAGGCCAACTGGCTGGCGATGCGCGACGCCATCGTCGAGGCGGTCGAGCGTGACGGCCACGACGGCGTGCTGGTGCTGCATGGCACCGATACTTTGGCCTACAGCGCCGCGGCCCTGTCGTTCCTGCTGCTGGGTTTGCCGGCGCCGGTGCTGTTGACCGGTTCCATGCTGCCGGCCGGCGCACCGGACAGCGATGCCTGGGCCAACCTTGTCGGAGCCCTGAACCTGTTCGAAAACGGCCTGGAGGACGGCGTGCAGCTGTACTTCCACGGTCAGCTGCTACACGGCTGCCGCGCTTCGAAGCTGCGCAGCGAGGCGTTCGACGCCTTCACCGTGCTCCCGCGCCATCGCGAGAGCGAGCACGCGCCTGAACTGCCGACCCGCCTGGACTACCGTCAGCCACGTCAGCCGGTCAAGCTGGCGATCATGCCGGTGTTCCCGGGCCTTGCCGCCGAACATCTGCGTGGCCTGTTCGATAGCGGTATCCAGGGGCTGGTGCTGGAGTGCTACGGCAGTGGTACCGGGCCGTCCGACGACCAGGCGCTGCTCGACGCCCTGCATGACGCCCGCCAGGGTGGGGTGATGATCGTTGCCATCAGCCAGTGTCCGGAAGGTTCGGTGGTGTTCGACACCTATGCGGCGGGCAGCCGGCTGCGTGACACCGGACTGGTCAGTGGCGGTGGCATGACCCGCGAGGCCGCGCTGGGCAAGCTGTTTGCTCTGCTGGGCGCGGGGCTGGATGTGCAGGCGGCGGAGCATTGGTTCGCGCTGGACCTTTGTGGTGAGCGCGCTTAAGCGCATTGATCTTCCGAACGATATACGGGCTGGCTTTGGCTTTGGCTTTGGCTTTGGCTTTGGCTTTGGCTTTGGCTTTGGCTTTGGCTTTGGCTTTGGCTTTGGCTTTGGCGATCAGAAGATTAACCCCACAGCCAACTAGCGACAGCTGCGTCAGCCCAGGCGCCGCCCGTACTTTCGCGACTTCAGGAGGCCGAACGCAGGCCTTGCGGAG